>JAXHTS010000071.1 GCA_034190085.1 Spirochaetota bacterium | reverse complement strand
AAGCTTAATAAAGCAAAATTACAAAGAATAGAAAAGAATAAAGGATTATTTAGATTATTAAGAGAGGAAATACCCGCTTAATTTTTAGTGAAAAAATTTTCGTTTTCATTGAAGCGATACACAAAGTCATATACTCAACAAATAGTCAGGATAATATTAGAATATATAGGTGAATCAAATCCTTCAATAAAAACAGCAGCCAATCAAATGGGCATAAGTGTGAGAAACCTTCAGTTGAAGTTAAAATTAGAAGGCACAACTTATACTCAACTATTAAATGAGATTAGAACAGATTTGGCAAAAGTACATCTGAATGATCAACAAATAGCCATAAGCGAAATTTCTTATCAACTTGGTTTTTCCGAACCGAGTGTATTTCATAAATTTTTAAAAAACAGACTGGTGACACTCCTTACAATTACAGAAAAAAATAAGCTATGGATATTTTTAGTACCTTAACCATAATATCTTTGCTTTTTTTAGTAGAACTTCATAAAAATTAGACATCTTTATTCTGTGATCTGCTGGCCATTGATAGCCAGATGCATCAATGCCAGGGATGTAATAGCGCTGCATACCTAATCTTACTCCCTTTCAGTGCGCAAAATGCAGCTTAATACATATCAATCCCTAATAACGAAATATTTTCTGTAAATATTGAATATTCTATTGAAATAGTTCACATTCTCGTCATTGCCAACTAGTCTATAATAATAACTCAGAAATTCTGAGGTCCTGATTATAAATACATTCAGATCTTTTCCCTTAATATTCTTAGTAATTTCACTATTCCCTTTTTTGGTCATTTCGAGAGCTAATTTTAGATGTTTTCTAAGATTATTGATATCATTTTTAAACTCAGTATGTTCTCTATTGCTACATTCCCGTAACTTCCCCTCATCAATTTTCCCAGAAATAAGAAGATATTTTTTAAGTGTTTTCATGGAGTTGCTAATTGAGGCCTTTTGAGTTGCTTCTTTGAAAAGAAAATGGAGATTTTCAAAAGCATCAAGTTTTTGACGATCTGTTTCAGGTATTTCATCATATAGTCTTTGATATAGGTTAAATGCTATTCTTTCTACCTTCTGACAGTCGATGTCAGAGTCTATTAAAATTTTAAGTCTTCGATAGTTGTTTGGGCTTCTATTTAAAATTTTCATATAAAATTCTATACCCTTACGGGCCTCTAGATATATTGGCAAGGTATTTGAAGAAAAATCACTTTTTGTATAGTATTTCATCCCCTCAATGATCATAGAGGATTCTGCTGTTAAGAGTAAGGCATCCATATCTGGTTCAAAATCGCAGAGTGAACGCATTTTTTTTTGAGTAATAGGTTCGTGGTCTTTGGTATTAATATTCATTTGTGATATAATGTGGTCATCTTTATCATCATCATCATCAAAATGATTTTCTTCAAATAAACTCTGTATGTCAGGATCTTCATTATCATCAAAAACAAAATCTAAATCAAGGTTACTATTTTTGGTTTCTGACATATTTTCCCCTCATTTTGGAATTATGAGATTATTCTATAAAAAAAAGTAAGATTTTAGTAAAGTTTTTGATGTTAATTCTAAAAAAATATTTTTCTCCAATACTGTAGTGCGGATTGGGACATGGATTTTGTCTAATAAAAATGTAATTAAGTTAAAAAAAAGCATAATAATTGTTAATTACGTTATAGTAAGAGATGCGTTGTGTCAATATTTATTATATAAAAATGTCATCAAGAATGTTAGTTTTTATAAAGTGGCGGGAAATCAAATCCAGCAGCTAGGATTATGACACTTTCTATGCTATTTGTTGAGAATTATTTGTTCTCAGAAGTTTACTGGATTTATCTTTTGTTAATCTTAAGCGATAGAGTCTTTCTATAATTACAGGATAATGAAAAGTTGAAAATGTATATTAGGGATTATTCAAATATTTTATTATGTGAGAGGTTTATTTCATTGACTATTGAAGAAGTAAAAATATATTTCAAAATCATTGAAGATTAAATAGTATTTATAGGTATATAGTGTAGATAATCTTGAAAGATGTAGGGGGGGTAGGGATAAATGAAAACAGAAGTAACCGAACTTTTGGGAATTGAACACCCCATATTGTTAGCAGCTATGGCGTGGGTAACGAATGCGGAGATGGTTGCAGCGATTTCCAATGCCGGAGCGTTGGGTACACTTGGACCAAATGCCGGCGCTAAGACTGTAACGATTGATGTTAATGAGACGGGTGAACGATTAAGAGAACAGATAAAGAGAGTGAGATCTCTAACAGACCTCCCCTTTGCCGTAAATTTTGTAGTCGGTGTAGCGGGATTGGATAAGGTCTACAGCGATCGTTGTGTGGAGGTGGGCATAGAGGAACGTATACCGATAGCGATTATATCTCAGGGTAATCCAAACGTATATACTGAGCGTCTTAAGGATGCTGGAATAAAGGTTGTGCATGTTTGTGCTACAGTAAGGCATGCGCAAAAAGCGCAGGAAGCTGGGGTAGACGCTATTGTGGCTTCTGGAACTGATGGGGGCGGGCATAGCGGTTTTGATCAAAACACAACATTCTGCTTGGTCCCTCAGGTAGTGCAGGCAGTGAATATTCCAGTGATAGCTGGTGGGGGAGTCGCAAATGGACGTCAGCTTTTGGCTGCTCTTGCTCTTGGCGCTGAGGGTGTATATGTAGGAACCCGTTTTATCGCTACAGCGGAATGTCCCGCTCACGAGGGTTATAAAAAGACAATAATAGATAGCAAGGATGGGGATACTATAGCTATCCGTCATGGTGAGGCAGCTAAACCTGGATCAGGGAATAGAGGATTTGCTGCTGAGCGTAGGGGGTCGCTTCGGATACTTCTTAATGATAAGATAAGTGATATTATGAGTCAGTACAAGGGTAGGATCGATTACGATTTATTGATGACTTCTTTTGCTTCCCAATCAATAAAAGAAGAGAGTTCTGTCGCTGCTTCAATGATAGATAGTGATTCCGGGATAGATTTTTTTGCTGCTGGACAAGGGGTAGGCCTAATTAATAATGTTCTTACCTGTCAGGAAGTAATTCAGAAATTTATACAAGAAGCAGAACTGGCAAAGAGGAAACTAATCCCATCTTAACTCGAAAGCTTCACAGCAGTTCTTCTATATAAAAGATTAATGAATGTAATGTCATCTTTTGCATAGAAATGTTGAGTTGTAGGATGTGTAATCGTTTATCTTCATGAATATTATTAATATTGAAATCCGAATATAGTTTTTTGAATTCTTAAAGATCGAGAAGCTGTTTTGTTAAACCTAAAATATTTTGTAGGCTAACATTTTCATCGTACCATTGCATAGCATTCCTCGCTACCCAGTCAAGATACTCATGATCATCTTTAACCTCATTGTATCGTTGCTCAATCTTGTCAGCGAATTCTATTGGGGTGGCTTTATTGATATCTATATCGATATTGATATAATGATGATCAGGAATGAGTCTGTTATGAAATTCTATTTGCACTTTGGGACGCAGGACACAGGTGCCATTAGCGAATCCCTCTATATCTCGATGACAAATATCAGCCATCCCTGGCAATGACAGCATGATTCGATGCTGTGAACATTCTTTAAGGTATTCTTCAAATTCTATACGTTCATAATCGGGATTTAATATTCCTCTCTTTATTAATTCCTCAACGATTATAACTCTGGGTCCCCATGAAAATCCTCTGAAGTAGAGGGAGTCAGTGGTTCGCTTAATTTTTCTAGAAGCGATAAGTAGTTCTTCATTTGTTGGCCAGAAACGATCGAAGTATGTCCAGGGTTTGATTTTATCATAGATAGGCTCATTGAGGCTTTTCTTATGATATTGGCATTTTAATACTTTCTTACACCTTGGATCATGTACCATGAGTTCAATATTATCTGGTCTAATCCAATCATGACAATCTAGTACATAGAAGTGTTTCGTAATGTTATTCTGAATAACAGCGGTTGAGTCGCGAATTATTACATCCCTTGTAACTGATCCATCTAATCTGACTTCTAATGTCTCCTTTTCAATGATTTTTACCTTTTGGCCTTTTTTGCATAGATAATCAGCAAATTCCTTAAAGAAGCGCTGACGCCAATCAAAGATATCATCACCTAAAACAGTATGACAAATATCATTTATATAAATGGTATAGCTATTATTTAAATTTTCTTTCTGCATCAATTTGAACTCCATAATTCAATTACCCATATCTAAGTTGTAATAGTCCAAAATGTGACATTTGAACTTTTTATTGATTTGATGAAATAAAACTGAGATAGATCCCAAAATTTAGGGATTAAACATTTTTGATGTGACCTATGGCCAAAAGAAGATAGCATGTCAAGGAAAAAAAGGAGAATATTTCGAATTCAAATTATTTCGTTATGCAGTCTATAATAAAGCATTCTAAGAGTATAAAAATGATTTTTAAATCCTCAATCGTCCCTTCCATACTGAAATTTCTTAGTTTGTGAATCAATGAAAACGACTTGACAGAAAGTTAGGTAATATTAGAATTAATAACTTCTTACCTACTATAGTAGTATATAGAATATATAGGCTAAAAGTAGCTAAAGAAAAAATTCCACCAGATAAACTAGGAGAAAATGATGTTAGGTTGTAGTTATGGTAAGTTATTTCAGGTTACAACAGCGGGCGCCTCATATCAGGAGGGTCTCACAACACATATTCAAGGGGTACCAACAGGCCTGTATGTTGAAGAACGTGAGATCTATTCAGAACTACTCCAGCGTAAACCAGGGCAGGGAGAACTATCATCTCCACGTCGTGAACCAGATATACCAATTATTTATAGTGGAGTTAATGCTGCAGATACAATGACAGGCGTTCAAAACGAGGGATATACCAATGGAACACCCCTTGTGATACTAATTCCAAATCTTGATCGTCATTTTGAGCATATTGAGCAATATCGTACTACAAATCGCACTCCGCGACCAGGTCACGCCTCTTATGCCTCCTATGTAAAGTATGGGAAGTGGGATGATGCCATAGGAGCCGGCTTCTTTAGTGGTCGGTATACTGCTACAATTGTCACAGCAGGAGCAATTGCGAAGCGAGTGCTTCAGAATAGGGGGATTGACATTTTTGCCTATGTTAAGGAGGCTGCAGGCATAAAGATGCCAGATATGGATTATAATAAGATCAAAGAAAAGGTTGCTGAGTTTAAAACCTATAGGCGTAATGCTGACCCCATATATAATATGGTCTTCAAGGAAGAACGCATTGCCCCTGGTATGAGATTTTTGGAAAAGATGTCTGCATTAGCTGAGGTTGAGAAGGAGATTCCAGAGATCAAGCGACCTCCATTAAGCTCAAAGGAGATTTATGCCCTTGCTGATCGGGGAATACACCCGGTGCTGAACTGCCCAGACCTAAAGGCAGCAAAGGCAATGTATGATAGAATTATAGAAATTCGAGATGATGGTGACTCAAGTGGAGGAATTGTCGAAGTAGTGGCAACAGGAGTACCTGCAGGAATTGGAGAACCAATATTTAATAAATTAGATGGAGAGCTTGGACGTATGTTAAGCATTGGGGCTGTAAAGGCTGTGGAAGTTGGCGCTGGTATAAATGCAAAGGATCTAAGGGGCAGCACCTGTAATGATCAGATGTCCATTAAGGATGACAAGGTTGTCTTCAGTGGCAATAACAGTGGAGGAGTTACTGGAGGGATCTCTACTGGTCAGGATATTGTTGCGCGTTTAGCAGTTAAACCTACACCTACTATAGCGCGCGATCAGAAGACAATTGATAAGGTCAGCCTTACTGATGCCAAGTTATCAGCCGTTACTCGTCGTGATCCAACCATCGTTTCTAGAGTTTGGCCTGTGGCTGAGGCTTTTATGGCTATAGTTCTTCTCGATCAGTATATGTCACATATTGCTTATCAGGAGATGTGCAAGTAGACCTAAATAATTTAAGATAATCTATTGTCACTAAGTATAAATCTGTCATATTCAGATAATATTTAAATTAATGAATATATTATTAACAAATGATGATGGGATGTATGCCGATGGGATTAACTCATTATTTAGGGTTCTATCAAATAATCACAATGTATACATGATTGCGCCTAATGAAGAGAAAAGTGGTTCATCCAGCGCTATAACGTTGAGAGATCGCCTGAAAGTTGAGAATATATCAGATAAACAATATATTGTGCATGGATTTCCTGTTGATTGTGTGAGTGTGGGGCTTAATGGTAAATTCTTACCTGAGATCGATCTAGTTATTTCTGGAATAAATCATGGAGCTAATCTAGGCGATGATGTCTATTTTTCCGGAACTGTAGCAGCAGCTAGAGCATCGTTTATATTCGGGGTTTCAGGTATATCAATATCGATAGACTGCACAGGTAATTCTGCTTACTTTAGCGATGCAGCAGAATTCCTTCTAGACTTTATTGACAATCTTAATAATATTGTTGATGGAAAGCCTATTTGCCTAAATATCAACTATCCAGATATAGCCCCAGAACTGATAAATGGGATCAAATACACATTCCTGGGAAAGAGAAAATATATTGATCTATTTAAAATTGTAAATAAGAGTGATTGTCATATGAGTCTCCAATTAGAAGGAACCATTTCATCTCATGAAAATATTGGATCTGATATTACTGAGGTTAAAAGGGGTTATATCTCAATTACCCCAATGACATTAGATTGTACGGATTATACATATTTACAGAAGCTAATCACTAACCCAAAAGTTAGTGATTAGTTAACTCATTATCAACCCTCCTGAAATTTTTATTAACAAATCCCTTATTCCATTTATATCTGAATAAAACGTTGCTAATAGTGATCAGCAAAACTTAATAACTTTCAAGATGCTTCATAAGCTTTCATTCATGGGGATGAAAAAAATCATTTCATGTCGACCCCCCCTATATACATGAATGACATATTCTATAATTGGTATGATAATTGGTAAGTTATGATACACCGTTTCATCTATATTCCTCGTTGATATTATACCACAGGTTGCGACGAGGATAGAGTGACTTAGGTTTAAATTAATTGAGGACTCACATTTTTTTAGGAAAAGAATAGAAATATTTGATATTTTTTTTGCATAAATGACGAAAATAACAATAGAGACCCAATCCAAGGAAGGAGGTGCTTGAAATGGAAGTCGGTTTAATTAATGCATCCACTTTTCACCAACCCAATGTTGTAAAGGATATCATGGACGAGTCCATTACAAATAGTGTTGAGTTGCCAATCACTACCAGCAATAAGATCCAAATCGATTATGAAAAGGTTATCATGGATTCAGATGATGTGAAAAATTTTCTTTTCATGTTGGTAGGCGGTGAGATAGTAAAGAAGGAATCCGAAAATATTAAAGGATCAAATATAAATTCATTTGCATAATCTATATTCCCATAAACTTTCCATTTATATCTCAACAATAGAACAATATACTCTATTGTTGACTATCCTCACTCACTTTTCAATAAAGTGACACCTTAAGATATATCAACAACTACTCAAAATTATTGTGAAAAACAATTGATTAATTATCCCTCACACTCACTCTATGGATATGAAAATTCTCAAGAGAATTAATCTAATCATTCTTTCTACACTAATTATGTTCTTCATCCTCTTCCTGTCCCGTGAAGAACAACAAGGGGGTTGTGAGATATCAGATACAATAACCAGAATAGTCTCCCTGTCACCTTCAATTACCAGGGATATCATTGATCTTGAGTCAGAGCATATGCTCGTGGGTGTTACGTCATATCATCCCCCTCTATCCCGAAATGTAGAGATTGTTGGCACCCTAATTCAATCAAACATTGAAAAAATAATAGTCCTAAATCCAGATATAGTGCTGCTCTCAAAGGAGGATAATTCTGTACAGAACACCGAAAGGCTTGCTGCAATAGGTATGAAAATCTATACCTTCAATAGAAACACCCATTTAAATGATGTCTTTAATAACTATATGGAACTGGCAAGGATAATTAAAAGAGAAGAGCTAGCCAAGGTTAAAATTGAAAAATACAGATCAAGGTTAGTGGAATGCAGAAGAAAATCTAGGGATATCAGTGTGGCAATTCTAGTTTCACATGATCCATTAATGGCCGCCTCAAATTTGTCATATATAGGGAGGATGGTTCAGGATGCTGGTGGGACAAATATATTCAAGGAACTACGGATTCCTTATCCCCTTATATCCATAGAGTATTTAATCAGGCTAAATCCAGAAATAATTGTATCAACAATGAGCGCCGCTGATGAATATCTTAACCACATACTGAATGATTTTCAAGACTTGAATCCTATTAAATATAACAACATTTATTCAATTGATCCTGAGATTATATGCTATTATACACCCAAAAATTATGTAGAATCTACTTCGATCCTATCGAAGATAATAGAAAGAGCGAGTTCAAAGAGAAATGAAAAATAGCCTTAAGCTCACCCTGCTGCTACTCTTAGGAATATTTATTATAATAATTTCTATTTCCCTGGGGTCAACCTTCATCTCGCCATTAAAATTGATTAGTACATTGGTATCTGATAATAATAATAAATTGATCGAATATCAGATAATATTAAATATCAGACTCCCCCGAATTTTAATGGCCCTTATAATTGGAGCTTCACTCTCTGTGAGCGGGGCGATATTCCAGGCTATCCTAAAAAATCCGCTATCAGATCCACTAATAATAGGCGTTTCTGGCGGAGCGGCTTTAGGTGCCACAATCGCAATTGTCCTTTCAATGCCATATTTTTATATTACACTCTTTGCATTAATAGGAAGCATTGCGATTATATCTTTTCTATACTTCATATCTACTAAAAGATTATTGGGAAGCACATCGCTAATTCTATCTGGAATTGCTCTCAGTTTTATTCTGCAAGCAGGAATACTTCTAATATTTACCTTAGCCAAATCAGAAGATGTCCATAAGGCGATGTTCTGGTTAATGGGTGATATGTCATTAGCGAGATTCAGTGAACTCTGGAAGATGGGGATTTTCTCATGCATTTTAATATTACTCTCTATGACCTTCTATAAACAGCTAAACATTATATCCTTTGGGGAAAGGTTTGCAAAAAATCTGGGAATAAATGAGCGTGATATTAGGAATATATTCCTGATTGCCTCTCTACTCACAGCAATCTCTGTTACCCTGGCAGGGGTAATAGGATTCATCGGACTCATCATCCCACATGTAATGCGATACATTTTCGGATCAAATCACCTTAGGCTAGTTCCTGTATCAGCCATTGGAGGGGCTCTATTCTTAATGATCTCAGACACTATAGGAAGGAGCATAGTGCCGCCCTATGAAATACCTGTAGGGATCATAACAGGTTTTATTGGCGGTGCATTCTTTCTCCTATTACTATTTAGAAAAGGATTATCCCGCAATGACCCTTTTTAAAGCCAGAAATCTCTGTGCAGGATATGGAGATAAGATTGTTATAGATAATATTGATTTAACTATTGATAAGGGAGATTTTATTTCTATCATAGGGCCGAATGGAGCTGGAAAGAGTACACTACTAAAGGTACTCTCATATAACATCAGACCCATAAGGGGCACGGTTCGGTATAAGGATATACTATTACAAAAATATGACAGATTATCATACGCTAGAGAGATTTCGGTAGTTCATCAATTTATTGAAAACCTCCTCCCATTCTCGGTTTATGAATTTATCAGGATGGGAAGATTCCCACATCAGAGGCTATGGCAGATCGAGACGAAAGAGGATAAGGAGATTATAGAAAAGGCTCTTGAAGTCACTGGCATATCCGATTTTAGGCATAGAACTATAACGGAACTCTCTGGTGGAGAGAGACAGCTTGTATTTATAGCTCAGGCCTTGGTTCAGAGCAGCAAGGTTATGCTTCTGGATGAACCGATATCCCACTTGGATATCAGCCATTCCATCAAGATTATGGACATCCTATATCATCTTAGCATAAATGGCACTACAATCATAACAGTTCTTCATGATATAAATATTGCGTCAAACTATTGTAAGCGGATAATTGCACTTAAGAATGGGAACACATTTTTCGATGGTGCGCCTCAGGATGTAGTAACTTTCAAGCTGATTGAGGAGTTATTCAACACGCCATGCATAGTTATTGAAAATCCCATTACAAAAAAACCCTTTACCTTCCCACTACCTGGGTATGTTAAAGGTAATTATTCTCATTGAGAGGAGTTTGCGCAGTGATGAATGGTTTTGTGGGTTACTCAGAAAAGTATAGTCTATTTGCAGGATTCTCAGTGATGGGTAGCATATCCGATAAATGATTATTATATCTTCATGCCTGAAAAGCCGAGGAATGAGATAGCTAGCAGTCCTGCCACCACAAAGGTGATTGGCAATCCCTTCAGGTTCTCTGGGATATCAGCGAGTTCTAATCTCTCCCTAATGCCAGCTAACAATAGAAGTGCAAGGGTAAAACCGATACCAGCCCCAAATCCTTGAAAAATTGTTTTTAGTAAACCCAGATTAGCATCAACAAACCCAGAATCTATATTCAAGACAGCAACACCAAGCACAGCACAGTTTGTGGTTATTAGCGGAAGGAATATACCGAGAGCCTGGTAAAGGGGAGGGGATAGCTTTTCAATAGTCATCTCAACTAGCTGAACTAGGGATGCTATTACAAAGATAAATGAAATAGTCCTCAAATAGGTGATATCATAGGGGAATAGCAGATATTTATATATTAGATAAGTGAAGAATGATGCCATTGTCATAACAAATATTACAGCAAAACCCATTCCCAAGGCGGAATCTAGCTTCTTAGATACTCCTAAAAAGGGGCATAATCCCAACATCTGAGATAAGACATAGTTATTAATAAAAATGGTGCTCAATAATATGACAAAGAGAAGCTTTATCTCCACGATGTTACCTCTTGCTCCTGGATTTAATTGAATTCATCGCCCAGAGCATAAGACCTAATGTAAAAAATGCTCCAGGGGCTAATATCATTATTAAAGCCGGTTCCATTCCCTTTATCAGGGTGTAGCCAAAGAGCTTATTCGCTCCCAGCGTTTCTCTTACAAAGGCAAGAATGAATAAGACAAAACCAAAGCCAATCCCCATTCCAAGCCCATCTAATATAGAACTAAACACATTATTTCTTGATGCAAATTCCTCAGCTCTTCCTAAGATTATACAGTTAACAACAATTAATGGGATAAATATTCCCAGAGACTTATAAACTTCTGGCTGAAAAGCCTTTAGGGTGAGCTCTACAACTATTACAAAGGTGGCAATAATTATTATAAAAATTGGAATTCTAATATGACTTGGCGCAACATTCTTGATTAAGGAAACAAGGATATTTGAGCAGATTAAAACAAACGATGCCGCTAATGTCATCCAGAGGGCATTAGATACAGATGTTGTAACGGCAAGTGTTGGACATAAACCGAGACCAAGCACAAGTATGGGATTTTTTTTCCATAATCCCTTTGTTACCTCTCTCACATAATTCATCATCCCATCCATTTAGTATCTCCTACTTCTCTGCCATGCCAAGCAATTGAAATCCTGTCTCAATTCCATCCCTAACAGCCCTTGTGGTTATTGTGGCTCCTGTAATTGCTGAGATAGCATTCTTTTTAAGAAGCTCATTTCTCAAATCCGGATTCCAATCCCCCTTTTTTAGGATTTCGATCCTATTATTGGCATTAAGTCCATTGAACTGTTCCTGAAACCAAGGCAAAATACTCTCAACATCATCTGTTGATGATTCGCCAAAGAGGTATCCCCAGAATGTCTCCATGGCTGGCAACTCAATACACCTGGCGCCAAGTCCGGGAGTCTCTGTCTGTTGAAGAATTGAAATTCCAAGAATTATACCGAGTTCATTAACTCCAACCATTGTCTTCACTAGTCCGCTATATCCTGCCTTCTCTGCAATAAAAGCATATCCCTTTCTTGTCTTACCATCCTCCCACTTCTTGCCAATCCAATACTGAAAATCCTTCTCATCAATTTTTATCTTCTTTTCTGTAATATTCGAATATCCCGGCAAGACCACTGACAAAGCCCTCTCTTGTTTTTCCTTTGCCTGCTTCAGTATGTTAGGATGGGTGATCCTATATACATGAGATAATACAAAAGAAGCGCTAAAAGCTACTATTGCAAGAACAACAGTTGATTTTAAAATGTTTTTTATATTAGGGTTCATTATTATTATTATCTATTATATCTAAGCATTATATTGTGGTCAATACTCACTCTTTATCATTAACACCAAATACCCTAGGTTTTGTATACTTATCAATCAAGGGCACAACTGCATTCATCAATAGGATGGAGTAAGATACACCCTCAGGGTATCCTCCCCATAGCCGAATAACAGAGGCTATGACGCCACATCCGATCCCAAAGATTATCATGCCCTTTGCTGTTACTGGTGTTGTAACCATATCCGTAGCCATAAAAAAGGCTCCAAGCATTAGTCCCCCAGATAAAAGATGAAATAGGGTAACCTTAAAGGGGTATGGGAAATCTGTTAGGGTATAATATAATAGAATAATTGTGGCAAATGTGCCTATATATATGAGAGGGATATGCCAGGTTATTATCCTTTTGTATAAAAGAAAGGCTCCCCCAATTAAAAGGAATAGTACGGAGGTTTCACCAATACAACCCCCGATGTCTCCAATAAATAGAGACATTAACATTTCCTTAGATAGAAGTAGATCATAAAGGGGCTCAAGGGGCAGGTTCATATCCGATAGGAGTTTGGGCACTTCCTTTAATGCGCCAAGGGGGGTAGCTTGCGTTACCACATCGAAGGCTGTTTCCTCGATCCCTGAAATATTTTTTATGTCACTTGCCAAGACATTTGAGGGTGAAAATTCATACCATCTGGTAGTCATATGAACCGGCCATGATGCAAGCATAAATGCTCTTGCTGCAAGGGCCGGGTTAAATATATTAAAGCCCAATCCTCCAAAGAGTTGCTTGACAATAATAATTGCAAAGAATGATCCGATTACTACCATCCACACTGGCGCTTCCGGTGGAATATTCATAGCTAACAGCATACCTGTTATCACTGCTGATCCATCAGTTACAGTGATGGTACGCTTCATTAAAAACTGAAATAGTACCTCAGCCAAAACTGCCGCTATTATAGATGCTATCATCAATTTAGCTGCAGATATTCCATATAGATGCACAGAGAATAGAACAGAAGGCATAAGCGCTATTACAACAAACCACATCACCTTTCTGAGTGACATCTCATCTTTTGTATGAGGCGCATTTGAAAGGATAAACTCTGTTTTGGGCTCTTTCTCTTCGGTCATTATAGCTTTAACTCACTGTTAATAAATTATATTGGATTAGGCGGATTTTTTGGCGCGCAATTTCTCCTGAGCAACCTTAACAAAATGGAGGATTGGTCTTCTTGATGGGCAGGCATAAGTACAACTGCCACATAATATGCAATCGAAAGGATTCAATTGCTCCATAAGGTCCATCCTGTCCCTCTCAACTGCATTACCTAGTTCACAGGGAAGAAGTTTGACAGGACATACTGATACACATTTCCCACACCTAATACATGGCCTGTAATCTTCAATATGGACTTCCTTCCTTGAAAGAAATAAAATACCCGAAGTCCCCTTTGTGACAGGAATATCTATATTGTCAATGGAAATTCCACACATGGGGCCACCTAAAATTATTTTTACAGCATTCTCTTTCAAGTCACCACATTCGTTGATTATATCTGATATTTTTGTTCCGATCCTGACCTTATAATTGCCGGGTTTGTCTACAATTTTTCCAGTTACTGTAAGATATCTTTCGAAAAGAGGTTTATTAAGCACTACTGCTTCATAAATGGCAAATATTGTCCCGACATTTTGGACTACCACACCAACATCCATCGGTAATCCACCTGAAGGGACTTCCCTCTTGAGGATACTATAAATAAGCTGCTTTTCAGCGCCTTGGGGGTATTTGCACTTTAAGGGCATTATTTCAATCTTTTCATTAAAAGATATCTTTTTCAAGGCCCCTTGAAGAGAAGCGATAGCCTTAGGTTTATTGTTTTCAATGCCAATCGCAGCATTTTCAATTCCGAGAATCCTAAGAGTGATTCTAATCCCTACAATAATCTCCTCAGGAAATGTCTGCATTAAAAGATCATCCACTGTTAGGTATGGTTCGCATTCAGAGCCATTTATAATTAGTGTATCAATGCTTTTGTTTTCCGGTGGAGATAGCTTAACGGTAGTTGGGAATGCCGCCCCTCCCATGCCGACGATGCCAGCGTCTCTGACTCTATTTAAAATTTCCTCTTTCCCCAGTGTTAACCAATCGTTATCATTCGACTTTTTCCAAGATGTAGAGAAGGAGCCATCTACCTCAATAACAATACACAAACCCTTTGATGAATACACAGTAGGATGCTCTGAAATCTCAATAACCTTTCCTGGAACAGAGGCATGGACATTCGCGCTAACAAAACCTTCAGCCTTGCCTACCAGTTGGCCCTCCTGCACAGTATCACCCACTTCCACTACTGGGACTGCGGGTTTGCCGATATGTTGCTGTAGCGGGATATAACAGAGTTGAGGAATGGATAAATTCGTAAATTTTTTGTCTTCTGTGAAATGCTTGTTCTCTGAGGGATGAATTCCACCTCTGAATGTTTTTAAAGCCATTCTGCTTTCCTTTTCAGATCTCCTTTATGGAGTAAACCTCATCCTTAATTGGCAATTCTTTTCTTAAGTTTTTGATATAAGGATAAAGATCGCCAGATTCATAATAGTCTTCACATTCTTCCATAACCCTTCTGGCAACTGTGAAATATTTGTATAGCTTCTCTTCTCCTGACCTCTTCATCCATCTCTTCTTCAAACATTTTACTCTAAGAACATATTTTTCTGGCTCAGATTCATACTGCCTTATGACTATACAGTTTTGACAATTAGCACAGAATATTTTTTCTTTTCCCATCTATTTAATCCTTAATTGATAATGGTTTCTCTAAATATATAAATGAAGATGTGCCTAGATAGGCACATATGAGGTGAATATTATTTTTAATCGTTAAGGTCTGATAGATCCATAAACAATTATAAATTGTCACCATATTGATTATCTTTCATATCTAAAGTCAAGGTTTTTTTTATTGATTATGCATTTTATGTATTTTGTACAGTTTGTCTTGTGGTGCATATTTTGCTTAAGTAAACCTAGGAGTGATGAATTTTATATATAGCATAATGAATAATTGATTGAATAATTCTCTTTATAGATTTAAGGAGTCCAACTGAGTAGGCGCTAATTGATAGGAGCGAAATGGTGATGGCCCTTCTTTTGTTATCAGTTCAACCTTTTTTTTCATAATAATCTCATACCGATCAGGTGCATGATCTTTTATTAATCTCAATCCCTCTCTAAGCTGAGTGATCTTTTTCCTAAGTTGAGGATCCCTATTATGAATGATTTCCTTTCTTCTCATTATCACTCGTGCTAATCTGGGTTTACGTTTTTTAATTATATTCATATCATGTTCCTCAACAACTGAGAGCAAAAAGATTACAGGTCTATCTCTGCTTAATCTTTCCAGTGCAAAAAAGGTTCTATTGATAATCTGTACCTTTCCCGGGGTTTTTTTATTTTGGGCAGGGTTTCGAAGGCCTTCTCGGTGTGAATAGTATGTAGCTGGAATAAAGCGTGTGCCAGTTGCAAGATATATTTCACCTGAAGAGATATCCACTACCTTTATTGAAAGTTCCGTTTGATTATTAATCCTTGTAATAGTACCATTGATCATAACCTCAATTGATAAAACCTTTCCGCTATCCTTAACAGCATTAGGATCAACAATACCAGCTTGTTCTATACCTTGGGCTTGAAGGATTTTATCTATTTCTGACCTTTCGACGAACTGCAGTCCATCCTTTTTAGTTAGTTGTTCCAATAGTTTTTTTGATAATCGTATACCTTCAGTAGTATCCTTATTGTCGAGTGCAGAGAAGTCGAATACTCCAATTCTCTTATTCTTTAATATTTCATATTTACTATAAATATCTGTTGCCAGCCTTTCTATTGCTTCATCTTCGTTAAATCTATCTGAGTTTGATGAGATTACTGCTGATTTTGAGCAATATAGGATTGTGCTCATCATTATTATAGCTGCTGATATGAGGACTATTGATCTATTCATAATACTGCCTTATATGATTATACTTGGTTATCATCTAAACATTATAGATAACCATAATAATCGATTATTTGATAGAAAATCATTCAAAGAATTGCTATAACTGTTTCAAAATGAGGTGAAATGATAAGGATAACCTAAATTCATTCTGTCTATGAAGTTATGTAAGGATTTCCAATGAAGATATATATTCAGGTTTATCTGAGTTTGACAAGTGTTTTAGCAAATTATATCTAATATTTTTAGGGTTAGAAGATAGTCATTTAGGATTTTTAATTGGGCAATTTTAATTCATTACCTTTATATTTATAATGCTTATTATAGGATATAATTCTTAAGCGTTGAAACCGGATAATAATAAACGAATTTAATCCTAATGGTATTCTAAGTTGAAGATTATAACTCCATTCCATGATATATAATCAATTTCTCAATTTCTGTATATCCCCTTTGGGTTGCCATCATCAATGCTGTTTCTCCATATATATCCCTTATATTGGCATCTGCTCCTTTCGTCAGAAGTAATTGAACAATTTTAAAATGACCAACCCTAGATGCTATCATCAATGCTGTCTTGCCATCCTTTTGTATTGCATTTATATCTGCACCTCTATCCAGCAGCAATTCTACTGTAGAATAATGGCCATACTTTGATGCTATCATCAATGCTGTCCTGCTACTAATAGACTTTGAATCAATATCTGCATTGTTTCCCAAAAGCAATTCTATGATATCGCTATGACCTTCACTAGCCGCATACATCAGAGATGTCCACAAGTCTCCCTTGGTTTTTATACTAACATCTGCATTAGTATTTAACAGCAGTCTTGCTATTTCTATGTGACCATAAGCACATGCATGCATCAAGGCAGTACATCCAAATATATTTACATCATCCACATTCGCCCCATTCGCAAGCAGCAATCTTGTTATATCAGTATACCCCTTTTTTGATGCTAAGATCAGTGATGTAGAACCATCCTCTTTATCTTTTGCATTCACATCTAATTTGTAGGACCAAAAAGATGAAAGTAATGATTGCACATTAGATATTTCACCTATTTCAGATGCCTTTCTCAATTTCGTTGATGTAGCGCATCCACAAATTATTAAACCCATTAGTACAATATATAATGATGTTTTGTTATTCATAGCTTAACCCCTTTTTGGATAATGACTAAATCGAAATTAGAATCTCAAACCATGTAATATCCATTATGTAATCATAACTTCATCTCAAGATAATATTGATGGTTAAAAACTCTATTTTAGTACTAAATAGAAATTAATCATTGGTAATAGTATGTGCCATAGGTCTAATCCCCTCAAAGGAGGAGAAAAAAGATGCGATCTCTTAAATTGAATATTCTGGATAAAAATTATAAATCATAATCTATCTAAGAAATCAATAATGGCATAAATTGAAAACCAATGTTGTAATTACTCTTACAAAGGATGAACAATTTACACTTGAGTCATGGAAGGGATCAACAACCACGTTGGCAGGATTTGTCAATCGAGGTATATTATTCTCTAGCTGGCTTCAAGCTTTTCCATCCCACACTGCATAGAGGATTGATATTACTATAATATCATAATTAAAATCGTCCTATAGAATTCATAGTACAAAACTGATGGTTTACTAACAAAAGTATATAATACCAGTATTACAACAGTTTATGAAGTCGACAATATAAGTTAATATTGTCTAGCCCAATTTTATCCCTTTCTTTTGCTATAACTATTAAACATATCCTTAATCATTGTTATATTAGAAAGGGCTTTACTATAATAGCTTGACATAAGTTAATGAATATATCAATCATAAAATAAGCTATCCATGGCTCATTTTGCCGCTAATTGAATATTTTGATAAATTACCTCCATGTAATTTATCGAAATTCTGTTGCGGTAAAATAATAAGGGAAGCAGTAATCTGATATATTTACAGATTAGACGCCATCTATTTAAAAAATAAATACTATGCTTCTATAAGGCAATAGTAAAACACAATAATTTGATAATTGCTATAAAATATTTTCTATAACGGTCAGACGGTTTTGCGTTAGGTGTTATATTCCATTTGTCACAAACAAGTTATTGGAGAAAGCAGCATATTATAGTATAATGAACTATCATTATTGTCATGTTGTATCATTGTAGAAATATAGAATTTAAAGGTAGGAAATATGACTCATCCATTTTATTCAGTCTACTCTCATGGTTTCATTAGGGTTGGGGTATGCATCCCTTCTGTGCGGGTAGCAGACCCTGAGTTTAACCTTAGACATACACTAGCATTGGCACAGCGTGCTTCACAAATGCATTCTGCTATTGCACTTTTCCCTGAGTTGGGTATTTCGGCATACAGCAATGACGATCTCTTTCATCAGGACTCTCTACTCGATGCCACCCTGTATTCATTAGCTTGTCTATTAGATGAGAGCCGTAGTATCTCTTCTATATTGATAGTAGGGGCTCCGCTTAGATTTGAAGACAAGCTCTTCAATTGCGCAATTCTAATCTATAGGGGGGGGGTGCTAGGCATTGTTCCCAAAAGCTATATTCCGAATTACAGGGAGTTCTATGAGAAGCGTTATTTTGCTTCTGCATTTAATGCTGTTAATAGAGAAGTGAGGTTTTTAGACAGGTTGGTACCCTTTGGGAATGATCTGATCTTTGAAGCAACGAATGTCGCAGGATTCAATCTGTATGTTGAAGTTTGCGAGGATATATGGGCACCTGTTCCTCCAAGCACCTATGGAGCGTTGGCTGGGGCTGCTGTGTTGGCAAATCTATCAGCAAGCAACATTACTGTAGGGAAGACGGATTACAGACGTCTTTTATGCGCTTCTCAATCCGCAAAATGTATTTCAGCATACATGTATTCTGCCGCTGGGCCAGGAGAATCTACCACAGATTTAGCTTGGGATGGATATGCCGGAATATATGAAAATAATCTTTTATTAGCCGAGTCTGAGCGTTTTAATGACGTGGATCAAATAATTGTGGCTGATATTGATCTAAATCGTATCACGCAGGAGAGAATGCGAATGACGACCTTTAACGATGCTATTTTATATCATCGTAAGCAACTATTGAAAATGCGACGCATCCCATTTCAATTCCATATCCCCAAAGGAGAGATGTCATTGATACGTGATGTGCATCGCTTCCCATATGTGCCCATTAGTTCCAAAGAACTCGATGAAAGATGTTTTGAGATATATAATATTCAGGTTCACAGCCTGATGAAGAGAATGACTACGGCTGATGTCAAAAGGGTGGTGATAGGCATATCCGGTGGATTAGACTCAACTCAGTCTCTCATTGTGGCTGCCAAGACAATGGACAGATTGGGACTATCACGCGATAATATTCTTGGTTACACCATGCCTGGATTCGCCACCAGCAGAATTACTAATAAAAATGCGCATGGATTGATGGAGGCTCTTGGGATTACAGCAAATGAAGTTGACATTCGGCCTTCTTGTATGCAGATGTTTCGCGATATTGGACACCCTTATGTTAAAGGGGAATCCGTATATGACGTAACGTTCGAGAATGTTCAAGCTGGAGAACGCACATCACATCTCTTTCGATTGGCGAATCTCCATAATGCCATAGTGCTTGGAACAGGAGACCTCAGCGAATTGGCGCTGGGGTGGACTACTTATGGCGTTGGTGACCATATGTCACATTACAATGTCAATGCCTCAGTGCCAAAAACGCTGATACAGCATTTAATTCGATGGATCATAAAGACTAATCAGTTCGATTCAAATACAAATTCTATTCTTCAATCGATTCTCAATACTGAGATTTCGCCTGAACTCATTCCAGATAAAAGCGGCCCTACTGACAGGCCAGTTCAAAGGACTGAGTCAGAGATTGGCCCTTATGAATTACAGGATTTTAACCTCTATTATATATCTCGCTTCGGATTTCGCCCAAGTAAGGTTGCATTTCTATGCTATAACGCTTGGAGTGATAAGAACTCAGGAATTTGGCCCGAATTTATACCCTTAGGGAAACGCAATGAATATGATCTTGCCACAATCAAGAAATGGTTGGAGGTATTCCTCTATAGGTTCTTTAAAATCAGTCAATTTAAAAGATCCGCTTTGCCTAATGGGCCTAAGGTGGGTTCAGGAGGTTCCCTCTCACCCCGCAGCGATTGGCGGGCGCCAAGCGATGCGGAGGCTGTTGCATGGTTGAATGAGTTGCGGGATAAAGTGCCTGATTGATTATTAATTGATACTCATTCCACCTATTCTCAATTTTTATATTTATGATAATCAACACCAAGCTTATTGATCTTATACGCAAGTATTCGTTTAGTGCTTCCCAACATCCTGGCTGCTTGAGCGATATTCCCTTTAGTGACCTTGAGGTGATCGATGATTATTTCCTTTACGAATAGATTAGTCATCTCTTCAAGGGTTCTGGGCTGTTCTGTCCCCCCTTCTGCCATCTGCAGAGATGGGGGAAGATGGTAGTTTCTTATTACCTTTTCATTGCTCACTATCACAGCCCTCTCAATGCAGTTTTCGAGTTCGCGAACGTTACCAGGCCAGTGATAGTTGCTTAACATATCAATAGCATCGCTGCTGATTCTCTTGATCTTCTTGTTGATCTTACTGTTGTATTTTTCAAGAAAATAATCTGCCAACAGGATGATATCAGCCTTTCTCTCTCTCAAGGGAGGCGCAAAAATTGGAAAAACGTTCAAACGATAGTAGAGGTCTGATCTAAATTCGTTTTTTTTAATCTTTTTTTCAAGATCTTGATGTGTTGCTGCAACTATGCGAACATCAAGCGGTAAAGTCTCTGTACTACCTAACCTCTCAATAGTTTTCTCCTGTAAAACCCTAAGAAGGTTTATTTGCAGATGAGAATTCAAATCCCCTATTTCATCCAGGAAGATTGTCCCTCCATCTGCTGACTCAAATTTTCCCTTTTTTTGTGAAAATGCGCCAGTAAAGGCCCCTCGTTCATATCCAAAGAGTTCACTCTCTATAAGATCATGTGGCAGAGCAGCAATATTAACTTTTATTAAAGGTCTATCCTTCCGATTACTGTTATGATGTATTGCTTCAGCAATCAACTCCTTCCCTGTTCCGCTTTCACCCAGTATTAGAACTGTTGAGTCGGTTCCAGCAACCATAACTATTTTTTCGTAAAGCTCCTTCATAACTCTTGAACTACCTATTATGTTTCTTGGGCTCTCAATAGCATATATTTTATTCTTTAATATTTCATTTTCCGCTCTTAACTCTCTTTCCATTTGAAGCATATCTCTTCTGACCTTTACTGCATGTGCTGTAATGACTGCCAATGTGTTAAGAAGCTGAATCTCCTCAAAGAGCGAGTTTTGATCATCTAAATTTATATCAATAGAAATGGTGCCAATCGTTTCTCCAGCAATTTTTATAGGTATGCATATGAAAGATATGTCTTTTTGTACTTCATCTTTACGTGCACCTGTTCTATTGAGGAATCTTGGTTCATCATGGATAGATGGCACTATTAGTGTCTCTCCTGTGGATATCACTGTTCCAATAATCCCTTCACCGACCTTATATCTACCCTTTTTGACCTCATCGTCACTGTAACCATAGGAGACATCGATAAATATTTCATCTGTGCTTAAGTCATGTATATTTATCATGGCTCTCTCTATTGGTATATACCTGGCACAAAGTTCAATTACATTGAAAAGCAAAAGATTCATGTCCTTTGAGGTCATGAATAGCCTTCCAATCTCACAGATTAATTCATTATATCTATTATTTAGTTGTTTCATACCTCAATACAAGTTGCTTGATTCGGACAAATTTTTAATTTATTCTATTGATTTAGCTTAATGTAGATTCGCAATATATGTAAATATGCAGTAATCCCTGCTCAAGGCGAGGATTATTTGCTATTTATAGAAATTATTGCATAATTTAAATAGAATAACAGGAAAAAGTAAAGAATAAATATCTCTGGTACTCTTTCCGGTTATTATAGCGCAAACTAGTAACAATAATTTATATCCTATAGTGAATAGGAGATACCAAAATCGCACCAGAAATGATTCATAATCCCATCATTTGCGTCCCTGAAATCCTTGCTAAGTGTTCTTCCATAGTAAAAATTTGAATTAAAGGAAAGATTATTGTATTGATTAGAGAAACCGACAAGAGCAACCATATCGCTCCATCCATCAGCCTCAAAATAGGGATCATTGTAGTAGCCTATCCATGCCCCAACACTCATGATAAGATTATCATTTCTGTTTATTAGTTCATGCCCCACTGAGAATCTAATATAATAATCTTCATCAGTTGGGACATCCTTGCCATATGATCCCTCGTATGATTCTATATAATAATCATAATAGAATTCCAGTGTGGGTGACAAAATTGTATCAACCCCTATTGAAAGACTGGCTTCCCAGAAGGATGGATCTTCTGCTGAATCATCTGCTTCGTCATAAAAGGGCCAATGACAAAACATGACACCTGCAGAGAGAGAAATATCATTGATATCTCTTGAATAAAAGAGGCCGTAATCAATCTCAGTAAAGGATTTCGCGGTATCTTCTGATGCAGAGTCGTTCTTTGTAAACCACTCTTCACTAATGCACCCAGCAATGCTAAGAGAAAAATCCTTTATATTACATTCAGCGTCTGGCCAGAATGTACCTGCCCCGTCATTTAAGACAGTGCCTCTCCACCAATATATACTACTATATGATATAGAGAGTGGAATTGTTACCAATTTTTCATCAGCTGATAGATCAAATCTCGTTACTCCATTAAGGCCAATCAGTATGAACAACATGCATACTAATGTTAATAATTTCTTCATACTTTTTCTCCTTTGAATTATTTTTTGTAAATGAATTACACTGTTTATAATTCTAAAGCTAACCAATTGCCATCTCACCTTCTTCATCGGTTCTTATTCGGTAGCAATTTTCAAGATTTAGAACAAATATTTTACCATCGCCAATTTTACCTGTCTTGGCACCCCTAATGATAGCCTTAACAGTTTTTTCGACGAAGTCATCGTTTACAGCTATCTCTACACGAACCTTTTGAAGCAGATTAACTTCAAGATCAATACCCCTATAGGTTTCATGATATCCTCCCTGCTGGCCGCATCCCAGGGAATTTGTCACAGACATTTTTTTTACTTCTTCTCTGAACAATTCCTGTTTAACATCATTCAGCCTCTCCGGTTGAATATAAGCTATTATAAGTTTCATTGTACCACCTCCTTTACTGATTTCTGAATATCTGGAATCCGGCATAGGACTCCATGCCATGCTCCTCAATATCTAATCCTCTTAATTCTTCATCACGTGATACCCTGAGGCCAAATATTTTATTAATTGAGAAGAAGACCATGCCCATTGTTATCACAACCCAACCAAAAACGGCCAGTACACCAAGTATTTGAATACCTATAAGATTAAATCCACCTCCAAAAAAGAGTCCGTTAACACCTTCGCCTGCATACTGAGCTTCTGCAAAAAATCCAACAAGAATTGTTCCAACAGCCCCGCAAATTCCATGAACAGAAATCGCTCCAACTGGATCATCTATCTTTAATACAAAATCGAATAGTTCAACCGAGATCACCACGATAATGCCAGCAATCAATCCGATTATTATTGAACTTATCGGAGAGACTGATGAACATCCTGCAGTAATAGCTACAAGTCCCGCAAGCGCTCCGTTTAGGCTCATACTAACATCCGGCTTACCGCTCTTAAGCCATATAATAGCCATGGCTCCAATTGCTCCTGCCGCTGCTGCAAGATTAGTATTTACAGCTATAAAACCGATGCTCAAATTATTGCCGGATGTTGTGCTTCCCGGATTAAATCCAAACCACCCAAACCAGAGTATAAATACACCCAACGCGGCTATTGGCATGTTATGACCTGGGATTGCTTTGGCCTTGCCATCAGCTCCATATTTTCCGATTCGCGGACCAAGGAATAATGCCCCCATCATAGCTGCCCATCCTCCAACAGAATGAACAACTGTAGAGCCGGCAAAATCGATAAATCCTAAGGAAGCGAGCCAGCCGTCACCCCATATCCAATGCCCTGAGATTGGGTATATTATTGCAGTGATAAATAGGCTGTATAAGAGATATGAGGTAAACTTAGTTCTCTCTGCCATAGCCCCGGAGACAATAGTAGCGGCAGTGGCAGCAAATACAGCCTGAAATAACCAGAATGCAAATACCCATAATCCATCCGGATTGTCAGGTGATGCATTTGAGAGAATAAATTTGGATGATCCTAAAAAACCGGAGATCGAATCCCCGAACATTAGGCCGAATCCAAGAATAAAGAACGAAATTGAACCAATAGAAAAATCCATAAGATTTTTCATTATTATGTTCCCTGCGTTTTTTGCCCTTGTAAATCCAATCTCTACCATTGCAAAACCCGCCTGCATAAAAAAGACTAAAAACGCGGCTATTAAGGTCCATACAACATCACTGGATTGTATATCTGAACTTATCGCTATTTCCTCTGCTTGCAATACTGAGATTGATGTGAAAACAATCAAGGGTAACAATAAGCATTTCATAGAAGAACCTCCTTTATTTGATTTATGCTTATTGATAACGCAATATCTATGCCAATTAAGTAAAAAGTTGTTGTTAATTAAGTAGTTGGTATCATAAATTATGAAATACAAAGAAAAATTCCTAATAATAGCTGTTTGATACGAATTTGAATGAAAACAAGCGTGGCCTCTTGTAAATTCTACCCCCTTAGTGTTGTGGTTTGGTACAAAAATGTAGCATTTGATTAGATCTGGTACAAAATTGTACTGCTATCTTATCTTAAAGTATGAATAGACTATACAATTTGCTTTAGATTGATCAGATATCAACTTGATGAAAAGGTCTTCACAAAACAAACAATTATAGATTCAAATCATTAAAAATAATAGAGATAGGAATTGAAACATATGAGATTAAAGAGTTTGAGGAAAAAACTTTCAAGGATGAATAAATTTCCCTATCTAATTTCCAACCTGAAAAATATATTCTATTTAACAGGTTTTGAGGGCTCATATGGTCATTTGGTTATTGATAGGGAGAGGTCCTTTTTTATATCAGATTCAAGATATAGAGAATACGCTAAGGAAATAATTCCTGAGTCAATTGAGTTCATTTTACAGAAGAGAAATATTATTGAAGCATTAAAAAACATATTTAATACAATCAACAAAGATAGAGTATACATAGAAGATTCAATCCCTCTATCCTTTTATCTGATGTTGAAGAAAGAGCTGGGTAACATTGAAATTATACCTAATGATGATGAAGTATCTGCCATTAGGATTATAAAAGATGATGGGGAGTTAGGGCTCATCAGGAAGGCCGTTGAAATATCGGATAGATGTTTTAAGCATCTAACAGGCATCATGAAACCAGGTATGCTGGAATGGGATTTAGCAGTAGAAATTGAATATTTTTACAGAAAGAATGGATGCAGAAAATCAGCATTCGATTCAGTAGTGGCGTCTGGGAAGGGATCATCAATGCCGCATTACTTAACATCGATGACAAAGAGGATTGATGAGGGCGATATTTTACTCATTGATATGGGTTGTGAATATGAGGGGTATAATTCTGACTTGACAAGAACTATTTTTTTAGGGTATATTGATCCAGAATTTGAAAAGATTTATAATATAGTAAAATGCGCTCAGGAGAAGGCTATTTCTTTTTTAAGGCCTGGGATTTCAGCTAGTAGGGTTGACAGGATTGCTAGGGATATTATAGCAGAAAAGGGATATGGAGAGGCTTTTGGCCATGCCTTGGGTCATGGTGTTGGATTAGATGTTCATGAACAACCCAGTATAAAAATGGGTAATAAATTCAGATTAAAGAAGAATGTTGTGATTACAATTGAGCCTGGGATTTATCTTCCAGATTCTGGGGGTGTGAGAATTGAAGATATTGTTATTATTAACGATATAGGCTATGAAGTGATTACAAAATCGTCAAAGGAAATAATTGTGATTTAGATTATCGAGGTAGTGGATGATTACAAGCAATGATTTTAAAAGGGGTATGGTGATCAAATTAGATGGTGATATATATTCAATATTGGAGTTTCTGCATGTCAAACCGGGTAAGGGTGGGGCATTCGTTCGAACTAAGTTGAAATCTCTTACCAAGGGATCAATTATTGATAAAACCTTTAGGGGTGGCGAAAAGTGTGAGGATGTAAGGGTTGAGAAGAAGATGATGCAATATCTTTATGATGAAGGTGATTCACTCGTCTTTATGGACACTGAAAGCTATGAACAGGAGTCTATACCAAAGGATGAGGTAGCTAATATTTTGGACTTCATCAAGGAGGGTGAGGAGGTAGAAATATCTGTTTACGAGAATAAACCGATATCTTTAATTCCTCCTACCTTTGTGGAATTGAAGGTTATTTATGCTGAGCCAGGCGTAAAAGGCGACACAGCTACAAATGTGACCAAATCGATTAAGGTTGAAACAGGTGCTGAGATTCATGTACCTTTATTTATTAATGAAGGGGATATTATTAAAATTGATACTCGAAAGGGGGAGTATGTTGAAAGAGTTAAACAATAGCGATGGTTTTATTAAATATATCCTGAATTGGATTAATGGCAATCCGGGGAAGGCAGTTGGAATCATCTCTGGTTTTATTTTTGGGATTTTGCTCTTTACTGTGGGATTATATAAAACCTTGCTGATTCTACTTTTTATGTTAGCAGGCTATTTTTTAGGAAGAAGCAGGGATGAGAATATTTCACTTTCTGATCAACTATCCAACCTCTTCAGGAAAAAAGATGAATGAATGCTGACTAGTGAAGAATAAAGATTCTCTAATAATACAAGAGGCATATAATTTATTCAAGAAAAAGAGATATAGGGATGTTATATCATTATTAACCAGCGAAGTATCTTCAAATAAAACACAATCCCCTTATCTACTTTTTCTCTTAGCCCTATCCTATTTGTTAACCAGCCAATATGATAAAACTGATTTGATGGTAAAAAGAATTAAGATGATCGATCCGGATTATCTCCCATCTCACCAATTGGAATCCTTCATCCATTTAAAATCAGCGGCAGATCTAAATCTTGCATTGGCAAGGTATATTGAGCTTGTTGAAAAATATTCAAAGGATAAATATCTTAACAGAGCCTTAAATGCCCTGCGAAAAGCGGATGATTTTAATGAATTTCAGAAGGATGCTCTCCTTGGTGATTTTGTCTATATTCCAAAGCCTAGTAAGGGATTTTGGTTATCGAGTAAATGGAGGGGTAAGGGGCAATTTCATACTAGAATATTTATCCTTATGATTGGCATTCTTTCAATTGTAATAATCTTGCCAATAGCAATCTATTTTCCACTAAGGCAAGAAAAGAATTTTAAGGATAATACAACGCAGGTTGATCATGTGTATCTAAATGGTATGAGATATGATTTGATTGATAAGATTAAAAAAAAGAAAACCCCTGTATTCTATTATTCAAATGATGAGGTTATAAGGGACTTCAATAAAGCAAAAAGATTGATAAAGGGCAATGATTATAACAGAGCGCTGATATTGCTTAATAAGATTCAGAACAGCAATTCTAATTTTAGTGTAAAAGAAAGGGTTGAGTTTTTAAGGAAGTTTATTTTGAATGTTGAAGATAGAGAGTCCAGTGATATCCCTTTTATTAAGATATCTGATAAGCCATATTTGTATAAAGGAATTTTTGTCAGATGGAAGGGCAGGGTAGCGAATATCAAGAAGAAGGGTAGCAAGCTGCTCTTCAATCTACTAATAGATTATGAAAAGGGTGATATATTTTCCGGGATTATTGATGTGTATTCTGAAAAATTTCCTGCTGGAATTCATAATGGTGATGAGGTAGAGATTGAGGCTGTATTTGTGAATACCATTGGGGATGATAATAGAATGTATCTCGTTGCAAATGATATTATCAAGTTGAGATAAATTATACGTTGATCAAGGGAAACAAGCAATGATGGAAAGGGAACAAGCGTTAACACTCTTACAAAGATATATAAAGAATGAAAATATGATTAAACATTCCCTGGCCTCTGAGACCGTTTTACGAGCATTAGCTAAAGAACTTGGGGAGGATGTAAACAAATGGGGAATAGCTGGTCTCCTTCATGACATAGATGTAGAGATCACTAACGCTGATCTTAACATTCATACAAAAGAGGGAGTGAAAATTTTGAGGGATGAGGGAATCGATGATGATATCATCGAAGCTATAAGACTGCATAATGAAGTGCCTTATCCAGGGGAAAAGAGAAGTACAAGGTTGCAGCACGCCCTTGCATCTGGAGAGACTGTCACTGGCTTAATAATCGCCACTGCTCTTGTGTATCCGGATAAAAGGCTTGAGGGTGTGAAGGTCAAATCAGTTACTAAAAGGATGAAGGAAAAGGCCTTTGCCAGATCTGTTAACAGAGATGTCATCATGGAGTGTGAAAATGTTGACTTGGAGGTGAACAGATTTATTGAGATCGCGCTTGGCGCAATGCAGAAAATATCTCACAAACTGGGATTATAGCATAACATACCCTTATTGCTATTGCATCCAATTCGCATACATCTTCGTGAACAACTTGACTTTATTACTATTCGGGCATATGATATTGAAGTTGAATACTGAGGGCATTTTAATTCAATATAATATTTTCCCTCTAAAAAATGTTCTATTTATTGGTTCAAGCTTCGAATATAATTATTTATCATGCTATCGATTATAATTCCCACCTTCAACGAAGAAAAATATCTTCCAAGATTATTGCATTCAATCAAATCCCAGGACTATAAAAATTATGAAATTATTATTTCTGATGCGAATTCAGAAGATAACACTAAACAGGTCGCTAAGAAAAATAGATGTAAATTCGTTTCAAGTAAAAGGAGAAATCCAGGACATCAGAGGAATAATGGCGCACAAAAGGCCAAAGGGGACGTTTTATTGTTTATTGATGCAGATGCCATTTTGCCAAAGAATTTTCTTTCAACAATAATGACGGAATTTACTAAAAAAGAATTGGATATTGCAGGATTCTATTTTATTTTTAATTCAAAAAAGATTATTTATAAAATATATTCTTTTTGTTTTACTGTATTATGTTCTTTCGCCCAATATGTTAAACCGATTTCGATCGGAGCAGGAATATTAGTTAAAAAGAGATATCATGATAGTGTCGATGGATTTGATGTCACTATTATTATTGGAGAGGATCATGAGTATTCACAGAGGATTTCAAAGATTGGAAAATTTCGAATGATTACCTCAAAGAAAATGTATTACTCTGTTAGGAGATTTGAACAGGAGGGTAAATTCATTACATTATTTAAATGGGTATATTGTGCATTTTACTATTTATTGAAAGGTCCAATACGAAAGAGGATTGTTGATTATAAATTTGGGAATTTTAGTTAAATCGGTAATCATTACAATATTAATAGATATAATAGTTATCTATCTCTTCATTACTAAATCTGTATTTTTATCTTGAGGTTGGGTGTTATCCAATCAGAATCATATATGCAGGGTAAAAAAAAATGATTTCGATAGTCCGAAAATTGTACTAAAAAAGTCTTTATGGAAAGCCATATGAAATAGAACAGCATAAAACATATAAAGTGTCAGCCCGGAAAGTCAGTTGTCCTGGCAATTCGCATACCGCGGGATTTCATCTCCTTAATAAAATCTAAGGCTTGGTCTTCAAATCCTGTAACCGGTGAGGTGGCATCTTCCAGTAATACCAGTTTTTCGATATGATTATCACGGAGTGCATCAGCAATATCTTTTACCGTATTGGCCACACAGTGAGATAATGCCTCGCCTGCGATCCCTATTATCTCAGCCTCATCGAGTCTTTCAATAAAGCCTGTGTTAAAATATGTTCCATTATCATCAGGATCGATTACATCAGCCCTTATGGCAGAATAATGTTCAGTGAAGATATTAGTTCCTTTAGTCAGGTAATCAACAGATGCATACATATCTTCCCATTCATCAAGGGCGTCAAAGATATCAGGGAAGATTTTATGCCCATTGCTTCCGATAAGGCAATGGGGAGGCCAGATAGTGAGGGTGTATCTTCCGTTTCTCTCAAGCTGCCTGACATATTCGATTGATCTCTCATTATATTCAGGATTACTGGCTCTCCATTTTATCAGATTTCCGATAACATCATTAGTGCTTATTGCAGTAAATGGCTTGGGATGATTGTCATTCTCATCGATCCACCAGATGGGATGCGCAATATGCTGTTTCCTGTGGGTGTCAAGAGTTACTCTGATCTTTTCGATCTTGTCCTTCCCCTTCCTTATCATTGAGGTTGTTCTTTTCATATCCTCTTGCGCCCCTGGTACATAGAGGGCTCCATTGGGATCGCAGAAATCGTATTGAGCATCTATAATCAGTAGTTGGATTTTATGATTCAAGCTGCCCTCCTTTCCATATACAAAATGTTACAATCAAGCTTTAACAACTATTAGGTTATCCTGAAAATTTTTTTTATATACTCAACATAGGATTCATCATCACACATACTTTTTCCTGGCGAGTCACTCAGCTTCACTACAGGTTGTCCATTACACCTTACCATCTTGATTACAATCTGAAGAGGTTCATTTCCAAAATCATTGGTAAGATTTGTGCCTATGCCAAAAGCCACATTTATCGAATCATGGTATCTCAGCGCAATATCCCGCGCCTTTTTAAAATCAAGCCCATCGCTGAATACAGCCACCTTTGTCTTTGGATCGATCCTCATCTTTCTGTAGTGAGCAATCAATTTATCACACCACACATATGGATCTCCTGAGTCATGTCTTACGCCGTCAAAGAGCTTGCAAAAATAGAGATCAAAATCCCGTAAAAATACATCCATACCCAATACATCAGACAGGGCTATTCCAAGGTCTCCCCTGTATTCCTGTGCCCAGTTTTCAAGCGCGAATCTCTGGCTATCTATAAGCCTTACATCAATAGCCTGACAAGCCTGAAGAAATTCGTGAGCCATCGTTCCGATAGGGGTAATCCCATATTTCGATGCTAAGAGTACATTGCTAGTTCCACTGAAATTATTTGGAATCTCCGTTATGATCCCTTCTATGATCTCTTGATGCCAACTCTTTGAGCGCCGTCTCCTTGTCCCAAAGTCAGAAAAAAAGACTATATGGCTGTTTTCTTTGACAATTTGAATTTTTTCTTTCAGGTAATATCTTGCCTTTTCATAACCAGGTACAGGATTAGTATTTCTGTAATATATTTCGTTAATTATTGCTAGGATAGGTACTTCAAAGAGTATTGAATGAAGCCAAGGGCCTTTAATAGCAATTTCTAGCTCATTGTTAATACAATTTATATCAACAAAATCCCTGTTCAAGCGAAAGATTCTAAGGAAATCGACAAAATCCTTCTTTATATACCTCAATCCATTGAGGAATTCAAGTTCTTCTTCCATGAAGGTCAGGGAGCATAGATGGTCAACCTCTCTGTTTATCTCTTCTAAATATGGTGAAAAATCTATTCCATTGTTTCTGCACTTAAAGGCATATTCAACATCTATGCCAGGAAATCTATGAAGGACAACCTGCTGCATTGTAAATTTATAAAGGTCTGTATCAAGAAGGCTTTCAATAATCATTGGTTTCCCAGATAATAAATGAGTAATACTTGGTTAGTTTATTATAATCACAGCATGACGGATGATGGGTGTGTTATGGAGGTATATGATTACACCACTCAATATAGGTGGGTTATTGATTAATGATATTTTCTGATTATGTCAATTAGATTTTATTAAAATGCATTTATAGGATAATAAATATAACCTCAATTGTGCAAAATAATATTATTTGAATATCGATTATAGTTGAAGAATGGCCATTATCCTGAAATATGGAGATTTATCAAACGAAACCACACAAAGGATAAAGGCCATTTATTATGAGGTTAAAGAAATCAGAAATAGGATCAAGAGTCAACAGTAATTTAGGAATAAAATTTATAAGACAAGATTTAACAAGCTATTCGGGATTGGAACTGATAAAAAGATATTACCGAATAATTAGATTAAAGGAAAGCATCAAAGCCAGGATGAAGAACATCGGTTATCAAGGAGATTACCCTGTTCACAAAATGATTCTCTTGCTCATTACGATGATTATTTTTGGAGTTGAAAGAGTATCAAATATAGAATATATAAAAGATGATCCTTTAGTTAAACGATTATGTGAGTTGGATAGGCTTTCGAGTCGTTATTCGATTGCAAGGTTTCTGAAATACTTTACAGATGACGCATTAAAGAGTTTCATTGAGTTGAATTCTGTACTACTAGTTGAACAAATAAAGAAATTAGGTCTGACGACACTTACTATTGATATTGATGGTACAGTTGTGAGCAGTCGAGGGAATCCTGAGCTAAGCGGCAAAGGATACAATCCAATAAAAAGGGGAGTATATAGTTATTTTCCACTGACAGCTTACCTTGCACAAACAGGACATTTTATAAAGATAAAGAACCGCTCTGGTAATGTACACGACAGCAATGGTTCAACTGAATTCATAGAAGAATTTATAACAAGTTTGAAGTTTATGCTTGGCGGTAGAGTAAGGCTTCGAATAAGGCATGATGGAGCATTTTTTAGCGACAAAAACCTTAAAATGTATGAACTTCAAGGTTTAGAATATGCGTCGAAAGTTCCTTTTTACAGATATCCGGTCTTCAAGAACAAAATTATTTCCAGACGGAACTGGAGAAGGCTTGACTCGAAGACATTGTATTTTTATAAAAAGATTAAACTTGCTAGTTGGGATCGTGACAGATTATTTTTATTCATAAGGATGGAGGTTCCCAAGAAGAAGAAAGTAAAAGGGCTTCAGCTTGATCTTTTTTCTCCTGATAATATTGATTATGAATATTTAGTAGTATGTACAAATATCAAACTTAAAGCAAAGAATATTATAAGGTTTATGTCAGGGAGGTCTGCTCAAGAGAAAGCAATAGGTGAGTTAAAGAGTGATTTTGCTTATGATAAGTTGCCTTCTTCATCCTTTAATGCAAATAGTACATTTCAACAAATTAGCATGATGAGTTATAATCTCATGAATTCATTTCAGCTTGATGCGATGGGATACAGTAAAACAGAGAAGAGAAATATTGCATCTACAAGATGGTATAAAAATTTGAGATTTAAGACAATTCGGTTTCTTGTGATATATAAAGCTGGTATAGTTAATCGACCGAATGGGAAGTATACTTTAAGCCTATCAAATAACAAGGCAACAGAAAAATTATATAAATATATTTCAGAAAATTTAGGTATTGCTGCTTAAATTTTTGCACAATTGAGGTATAAGTAATTAACCTTTGTTTAAAGAATTATACTTTTTAACAAAGGATTCACCTAGGGGTTAGGTGCATTAGTATATTGTTTACATTATAATTCAACCCAACAGTGCGTTATTCACTAAAACAGCATAATTATTTCGGATTAGATTTGGGATTTTGTGTAGAAATAACCTTGAGGATTTGGCTTGCTACAGGCGGACATCCCGGCACAAAAATACAATCATTCCTATGCTGATTCGCACAATTACCGATACAGAGCGTTTCGCTTGAGACAGACTTATGTCCCTTGCCAATAGCAATGGTTAGATTATCTTTCCCTGGGAAGTAGTCAAATAATTCCTCGCCATACCTTTTCAGGAACAACAACAGGGTTGATTGGCATGCGCTGCATGATTGTTCATCAAGAATAGTGATGCCAGGAAATTGTATTGACAGGTTTAAGGGGGGTGGTTTGAAAGGGGAGGATGATTCACGCCATGTATCTGGACTTACCTTTATCCTGGAGATATCGATCACACCATATCCACGCTCAGCTCCAATTCGCAGATGTGGCACCTTATTTGCGTCCAATCCCATGAGCGAGCATGCTATGGAATCTACTGCAAAGGAATCAATTCCTGTTACGATTACATCGAGTCTTTTGGCCTCTCCGGCACTTGGACCCAAACCCTCCATACCTGTTGTGCCGTCAATGATTGATAAACTTGGACGGAGAATTGATGACATATCAGCAATTGCGATATCAAGAGGCATGTCGTCTATGCCCTCAATTCTGGACAGCATGTGTAGCTCTACCTTACTGCGACGCCATAGACATCCTTTCATGTTCTTAATAGCAAGGGTGACTCCAGTATGCATATGGGTCTTCATAACAGGGATAGACACGACTATATCATAATCGAATACAACTGAGCACACCTTGATTGACTGTATTACAATTCCGTCCCTAATAGCAGTTTTAGCAGGTTGACCAACATCCATATCTAATAAGGGGCAATTGCGTTCGCGAACCACAGAAGCAATTCCGCTTGACTCGAATGCCTCAATTACATTGACTCCTGTTATTGGGCTTTCGCCAACAGCTACCCTGGCACCTGCCTTATGAAAGGTGTCTATTGCTGCAGCCACGACCTGTGGGTTGGTTGTGATTCCAGATCCAGGATTTGCAATGCGGCCTGCGTTGGGTTTTAATAGGACCTTTTTGCCCTTTATCGTAGTGAGGTCAATATCAGAGAGCGCTTGTATGGTATTTTTATAAGCGTCCTTTCCACTTACTACTTGGACATGAGGATTATGTAAACTGTCAGGGAATGGGCTAGGATAGAGTGATTTTTTTTCCATAGATATAAATTATCAATGCTCATTATCAACGTTTTATTCAGCCTTTCAGATGATAGATTAACTAGGTTGTATGAATTTAATATTCGAATAGTGGTTTAATATAATCATGGGTTAATCTAGGACAGAGTATGAATTAAGGTATTCATGATTGCTTTCACATCTGTCAAGGCCTCTATTCGCAGAGGAGTACGGGAATGCTATATGACAATTGCGGAATAGAATTATCAGATTAGTTGTCACAGGATGATTTTAAAAATTCTATTATTGCTATTGTTTCAATCCCAATTCCTCAATATTTTTATGATTATAATGATTCATGGAATATTAAAGTGAGTCAACAATTTTTCTATTTCCTCCTTAAGTCTATTAGGATTAGTAATTGTTACAGAAATACTATAAGTACTAGATATACTATGCATAACATATAAAATATCACCTTTGGAAATTATTTTTCCCCGACAGATATAATAAAATTCAACTTATTTGGATATTGCTTAGTCCTTAAAAATAGCATAGACTTTTTTTTAACTATTTTATTTTTTTTACTTGAAAAATGATATCCCCTCAAGAAGTAAGTGTAAACATATCTGACCTTCAATTGAAGATAGTGAATAACTCATATTGAAGGGAAGAGACACCAAACTTATGTAAAAAGATAATTTACACAAAATTAATATAACGTAGCGAAAGAGTAACAACATTTAAGGAGAGTAGTATGGCTGAGATTGATATAGGTGGTATTAAAGAGACTGTTATTACACGTAAGGAGTTTTCACTTCCCAAAGCACGAAAAATATTAAAAAATGAGACTATTGCAATTATTGGTTATGGAGTCCAGGGGCCAGCACAGGGTCTTAATCTTAAGGATAATGGTTTTAATGTAATCATTGGGCAATCAGAGGCTTTTAAAGAGGATTGGGACAGGGCAGTAAATGATGGATGGAAACCTGGCAAGGATCTTTTTGAGATTGATGAAGCAACCCAAAGGGGTACTATTATTCAGATATTGGTAAATGATGCTGCGCAGATGAAGATTTGGCCAGTAGTCAAGGCAAACCTTAATGAGGGCGATGCAATTTATTTTTCTCATGGTTTTTCAATTGTATATAGGGATCAGACGAATATTGTTCCTCCAGAGAATGTGGATGTAATCATGGTTGCTCCCAAGGGCTCTGGTACATCGGTTAGGCGAAATTTTTTATCTGGTCAAGGAATAAATTCCAGTTATGCCATTTTTCAGGATTACACAAAAAAGGCTGAAGAGCGTTGTTTGGCAATTGGAATAGGGATTGGTTCTGGTTATCTATTCCCAACTACATTTGAAAATGAGGTTTATAGTGACCTTACAGGTGAGAGGGGTGTTCTTATGGGCGCGCTTGCAGGCATCATGGAGGCTCAGTATGATGTTTTAAGGGCAAATGGGCATTCCCCGAGTGAGGCATTTAATGAAACTGTTGAGGAGTTGACACAGAGTCTCATTCGATTAGTAGATGAGAATGGAATGGACTGGATGTATGCTAATTGTTCAGCCACAGCACAGAGGGGTGCGCTTGACTGGAAGCCCAAGTTTAAAAAGGCAGTGATGCCAGTTTTTAAAAAGTTATACAAACGCGTTATCAATGGCAAAGAGACGGAGCGCGTTCTCAAGGTTTGCGGAGAGAAGGACTACAAGGAAAGATTGAATAAAGAACTTGCTGAGATTCGTGACTCTGAGATGTGGATGGCTGGAGCTGCTTGCAGAAGTCTAAGACCAAAGGAAAAGGAGAAAATAGTAACCAAGAAGACTAAAGGGATTGGTGGACGCGGTAAATCTTAGATGATTGGAGTAATAATCTATCATTCAATAGTAAACTTCCCTAGCATTAAATTTAATCCATCCAAGGGTAAAACATGTCAAGTCAGGGTCTGTTAGCTAATCTTTATTCTCCATAATTTAAGGAAAATTGATAATATATATATTCTTGATAATAAATGGATCATTTTGATCCAATAAAATAGGGTGGGAGGTGCTTTTATGGGATTTCACTTTTTATCTAATGATTGGTTTCAAGAAGTAAAAAGGCTACGTGAGGATGCCGGAGACCTTGGCGTTCCTGAAGATTTAATGAAACTCACAATAAACATTCGTGTTACTGGCGGACCTGATGGGGAAAAGAAATTGCACTTAAAGGGTGGTACAATTTATCAGGGCAAGGCTGATCTTGCAGCTACAAATATTACTATTACATATGACTTAGCTCGCAAGGTGCTTCTTGAGAATGATCTATCCGCTGTTATGAAGGGAATGGCTACACGAAAAGTCAAGGTTAAGGGCGATTTAACAAAGATGATGGCTCTGCAAAACATTACCAGTAATGAATCTGTTCAGTCTCTTATGGGGAAGGTTCTGGAAATGACCGATTAGATCTCAGCCTTTTCTGAGTTTTTTCCTTAAATGTATGGAAATATACACTCCTCCTATACATACTCTAGAGACACCACTGAAGAGTGAGTCATGCTGATTCTGATAATGATCATAGTATTATAAACACTTCTTTAGCGATGGTACAAAAAGGACGTGTTCTGAAACCCTATAGGTGCCATCTCTCAAATACGAACTTATAAGCCCATACATCTTCTAATGATACATGTCTAACCTTTAGTATGAGAACCAAAGGAGTGCAACTTTATTTCAAGTTGAGGAAATGCTAAAGATGTTAGATTTTTTATAATTTAACTGTAACAGTATTGAAGATGAATTTGTTGGAGATGTGTATTTTCAAAATACAGTATTGAGGAAGTATTAGACTCTCTGAGACATCAAAAAGATTTGGAAGTAAATAATGAAAAAGATATTTTTATTGATGTTTATTTTTTTTCCATCAATAACATGGGCTGACAAAATATATCTAAGCAAAGGAGATATAGTAAATGGCACAGTCACTGAAGTGACAGCAACTGCAATAAAGTATAATGCTGAAGATGAGAACAAATTAATTGAATTATCAAGAAATGATGTTCTTAAAATAGTATATAGTAGCGGTAAAGAGGTAGATTTCTATGATAAGATCTATTTATTAGATGGTGAAATAATCAAATGTCGCATAATTCGAGTTGCTGGAGTATATATTGAAATCAAACCTGAGGGTAACATCCTATTTGACAGAGTTTCGAAGGAGAGTATATTTAAGATAATTTATGATGACGGCAATGTAGAAAAAATGTTGGATGAAATCTATACAAAGGATGGCGAAATAATTAGAGGCTCAATCATTCAAATTACTGATGAGTATATTGCATATGATCCTGTTGGAAACAAAACCTATGAACATTACCCCAGGGGCAATCTGCTGAAGATCGTATATGCTGATGGAAGGACTACATCTCTCAATGATGAGACCCCAGATAAATCTGATAATAAGAGCGTTGCATTAGAACCTGAATCTAAAATAACTACTCATATGGATAGCCCTTGGAATATATTTTTTCTATTTAATATTGGAATCGGCGGGAGAAGAAATCCTAAAGTCAAGGATTGGACAAATGACTATGCTCATATATATCTTGAGTATTTACAGAATGAAGTAGGTATATGTGATAATTGCTATGTCGCGAATTCGACCAATGAATATAATGTTGATATAGGCATTGAAGTTGAAACACGTCTTTTTACTAATTACGGTTTTGGGATTGGTTTGGGAGCTGGAGCTTTCACTATTATAGATAATACTGATACGTCAATAAAGAGTGAATTTGGTGAAATATCCTTTATGCGGTCAGATTTATCAGTGACTAATATTTATGGTGCTTTATATTACAAAAAATATTGTAAGGAATATTCACTTAAGTATGTGCCTTATGTTCTTGTAGGAATCGGAACTGGAATATATTGGGCAGAGTATGATGTAGAGATATTATATGACCAGGATCATCCGGCTCTATATAGTTCACTATTTGATAAGGAATATAGCGGTGATACTCTAGCTGTACACAGTATTTTCGAAGTTGGGATAGAAGATCATTTTATGATGTTCTTTATCGGGTTGAAATATCTTTATGGTGAAGTGGAGACGTTAAAATCCGGTCATGAAGTTATGATAACAAGGTATGGCGCAAAATGTACAGCAAGATTGACTGGGGTAACCCTATATTTGGGTATTGGTATACATACAGACTATGAGGATTAACTATTCCTAAAGATGTGTGCTAGTCAGCATTGAAATAAATGGAGTATGTTTAAAAGTAATCAAAATTCCCAAAGATCACTCATTTATGGAAAATCTTCTGAACAGCTTTCGATGCATAATAGAAAAAATATCTAAAGTAGGTTAATAAAAAAGAGCCATCACGGTTGCTTATTGCACCCTGAAAAGTCAATCAGGTTGATAACTTCTGCTATCCTCTCCTCTGTGCTTTTGCATCAGATTGCTCATTGAATATGGTATTACTGATCAATTAACATATATTAAAAGATAATCCATTTTTTTCTTGTTCATTATAATTTGAGCTAAATCTTAATTTCAGATTTTAGCCATATCGTATTCTCAGGATCATCTTCTGATTCTTCTTTTTTTGAATCATAATAAGCGATAAACCGGACATGTCTATTGAATTCATAACCAATGCCTGTTCCCCAATAATATACCCTGCTTTCATCTATACCCTTATCTTCTCCTAATGTATATCTTCCATAAAGGAATAGCGGGGTGTCAATAATGGATTTAACGTTAATATTTAGCCAAATATCCATAATATACATCTCAGCCTTGTCGCCATCATCATATTCCATCACACTGCCATCTTCATAGACGAAAGGTATTATGTAAAGGATGCCAGCTTTTATTATATCATCCATCCATGATACACAACCACCATAAAATCCTCTATAGAAATCTTCCGGTCTACCTGCATCTGTGCCCTCCCTTTTGTAAAAGCCTGATAAATACAGATGTGTGATTGGTGTAATTGTTAGTCTACCATAATAGGCTTTATTATTATCATCTCCTTCATCAACATCCTTATAACCCTCTCCATTGGTTATTGCGCCAATAAGGGTTACTTTTTTCATGGCTTCAAATTGAACCGATAATCCAAGGTCAGCAGAATGATCAATATTGCCATGAAAAACATTACTGCCAACGATTTTTTTGCTATCATCGATAGAATTTTTATGAATCCACCTCGCATCCGATTGCTTATCAATAAAGCCTATGATAGGCGTAGCTATCATGCCAATTGTTACATTAGCTTTCAATTTATCATGTATATTTTCAACATGCTTGAGTTCTGTTTGCAGATAAGCATATTTGACATTGAGTTCATATTTCTGCGTTCTGTTGTCACTAATCGTGTGGTCAATAATCCCATCGTCATCAAAGTCCAGTACAACATCACAATTTTTTTCAGTCTTTGAAATATCTGTGGTTACTTTTGCGCTGAAGATATCGTTAAATTTTTCCTTCCAAGTTAAGTATAACCTTTGAATTTCAAATGTGTTTTGATTATAGGCATCTTGAGTATATGCAGTATGCCAATTAAAATAAATTTTGCCAGATAGATCGATGTTGTGACTCTGCTCTTTTTTTTGTTGAATGGGTATCTCTTTTGAAATTTCTTTTTTCTGTGCTAGCAATAATCCTTGATTAACAAAAATCATAAGAGCTACTATAAAAATGAAATACTTGCTTGAAATCACTACTTTCTCCTATTTGATATATTTTATTTTACTAATAATAAATAAATCTAAATATTTGCATGTTCACCTCCAATACAAAAGATTTATATTTAATATAATGTAGGGAAAATATAAAAAAAATATATTGTTATTGTAAAGAAAATATAAAAAAAATTAAGAATATTATTCTTAATTTAATAAGCATTATGATTTGTAATGAGGTAATTGAAGGTTAGCACAATAAGTCTCTAAATTACCAAATTGGTTGACTTTTTCAAAACAATTCTTGAAGTAACATATGTTATTTAATCTACTTACTTCAGCCTTTATTAATGAATGGTTGTTTTGAAATTGTTGATTGGTAGGATAATTTATGATTCGATCCGTTATAAATTTTTACAATAATCATCTATCACTCTGGGTTGTTTTTTTTGCTATTATAGCCTACCTCTTCCCATCTGACTTTGTGAGAATAAAACCCTATATAAACTTTTTCTTTGCTGTCACTATGTTTGGAATAGGCCTTGTTATTACTGAGGAGGACTATAAAAATATTATCAAAACTCCATTTATCATTCTTTTTGGCAATCTATGTCAGTTTACAATAATGCCTCTTCTTGCACTGCTTACGGCTAGTATATTCAATCTCCCAAATGAATTTACCATTGGTTTAATATTAACCGGATCAGCTCCAGGCGCAATGACAAGCAATATTATTACTTATCTTTCTCATGGAGACACAGCATACTCAGTCTCACTAACTGCTCTAGCAACGCTATTGTGTCCAATACTTACACCTCTTTTAACGTTCCTCCTTGCCGGTAAGATTACTCCAGTGCCCTTTGGGTCAATGTTTTTAACAATAATATATACAGTTGTGGTACCTCTTATTATAGGATTTGTTGTAAGAAAATATTTTACCGATTTTGTTAATAAGATTACTGAAATACCACCCGCCATCTCAGTAACTTCCATAATAATCATTTGTTCCTATGTGGTGGCGGCGAATAAGACCAATCTTGGAAAGGCAACTGTGATTATCTTCATAGCTGTGATATCTCATAATTTTGTGGGGATGATACTAGGCTATTATGCTGGTGCAGTTGGCAGATTAGATTTTAAGAGGAAGAAAACCCTTTCAATTGAGATAGGGATGCAGAATGCTGGTCTCGGTGTTGTGCTTGCATTACAGCATTTTTCAGCTGAGGTCGCTATCCCTGGTGTAATCTTTACGATATGGTGTATAATATCAGCATCAATATTAATTAATTTTTGGATATTTCTTGAGAAAAGAGAGAATTCCAGAAAAATATAGAAATACGTTATTCCATTTCCTTTAGCTCATCCTCGGCATGGGGATGATATTTTTCATAAACACTTTTTAATCTCTCCTTTGTCGTGTGTGTATAAACTTGAGTAGCAGAAATGCTCTTGTGCCCAAGCATCTCCTGGATAGCCCTAATATCAGCTCCTTGATTCATCAGTTCAGTAGCAAAACTATGCCGTAACATATGAGGTGATACCCTCTCCATCATACCAGCACTCTTTGCTCTCTTATCAACAATATAGAATATACCCCTCACAGTGATCCTTTTCCCAGCGCTATTTACAAAAAGGGGTTCTGTAAATTCTCCAAACTCCACCTCTCTCCTTTTGAGATACCGTTCCATCCATATTGATGTATCGTCAGTTAAAAATACCACTCTATCTACTGAACCTTTTCCAAAGACCTTTAGGGTTCCATCGCTTAAATTAAGATTTTTAATATTAGCTGAGGCTATTTCTGATACCCTTGCCCCAGAGGAGTAAAAGAGCTCTAGTAGGGCCCTATCCCTGAAGTCTAAAAAATTTGTTAAATCAAAACTTAGCAATTCACTAATCTTGTCATGGTATAAAAATCTTGGTATTTTTTTTATTCCTTTTGGAAAATTGATTCTTATTGCGGGATTAAGGTTTATCAATTCATTGTTATATAGAAATTTAAAAAATGATTTTATACAGGCTATCTTTCTTGATATAGATGTTTTCTTCAATCCCATGTCATAGCAGAATTCAACAAATCCCGAAATCTCATCCTGGCCAATAGAATTAACTAAGACATCATCGTCCCTTATCACAACATCAATATCATAATAATTATTTTCCTTATCCTTACAATAATCTTTCATCAAGAATTTATAGAATTGAATTAGGTCTCTATTGTAGGCCTGGCGGGTTTTATTCGCAGCACCCTTTTCACACTCAAGATAATCCATAAACTGATCAATTTCTTTAATCACGATCTGCCCTCAATTACAATTGATTATCATCCTCATTCCTGATCGTCTTCTCATCGAGAAGCTCAACCTTATATCCGCATTTTTCATCATAACATGTGAGCATTTCACCCTTACCCTTGATCCTCTTCTTGAATAATAGTCTGCCACAAATTGGACAGTTCTTATCAGCTGGTGTATCATTGGAGATAAAATTGCAATTGGGGTAATTGGTGCAGGCATAAAAGTTTCTTCCCTTCTTTGAAGCCTTCTTGATTACGTCACCTTCACAATTGGTCATGGGACATTTGCCTAAAGGCAGAGCCTTAGAATTTCTACACTCTGGAAAACCGGGACAGGCAAGAAAGAATCCATGTTTACCAAGTTTTTTTACCATATTTTTGCCGCATTTTTCGCATATCAAATCAGTCTCCTCATCAAGAATTCCCTTCATCTCCTCCATTACTTTTTCAGCCTCATCAACAGTCAATTTAAAGGGATCGTAAAAATTCCTTAACATCACCTTCCAGTCCGATTTTGATTCTTCAACAAGATCAAGCTTCTCTTCCATTTGTGATGTGAAGTCTATAGATACTAGGTTTGAAAAATGCTTTGAAACAGCTTCATTAACCAGCTTGCCAAGGACTGTCGGTACAAGCTGTCTTCCTGACCTTATGGCATAATATCGTTTTATAAGTGTATTTATAATTGGGGCATAGGTTGAAGGCCTTCCTATACCTGATTCTTCTAATAATTTTACCAGTGAAGCATCATTGTATCTAGGGGGAGGTGTAGTATAATGTTGTTGTGGAATAATTTCCTTCATTTCCACCTCATCCCCCTCATTAAGTTTTGGCAGATCCCTTCTTTTTATTTTTTGTTCCTTTTCTACAACCCTGAATCCATCAAAAAGGACCTGGCTGCCAGTTACCTTAAATTGATATTCCCCGGCCTTCAGAATCACTGTGTTTATTTCCAGAACCTGAGGGGTCATTTGGGAGGCAACGAATTTCCTCCATATAAGGTTATATAGTCTGAATTGATCCCTTGTCAGGTCTTGTTTGATAGATTCTGGAGTCAATAATACATTAGTAGGTCTTATCGCTTCATGTGCATCCTCAGCCCCCTTTTTATTCTTATAAAAATTTGCTTTTTCCGGAAGATAAGCATCCTCGTAATTATTTCCGATATATTCACGAAGAGATTGTAATGCCGTTTGGGAGATCCTTGTTGAATCAGTTCGCATATAGCTAATAAGTCCCACAGGTCCTTGGCCTGTAATATTTATCCCTTCATATAGCTGCTGGGCTATCATCATTGTAATTGAAGATGTTAGATTGAGGGTATTAGCGGCATCCTGCTGTAGCTTGCTTGTATTGTAGGAGGCAGTTGGGTATCTCTTCCTCTCCTTCTTTTGAATATTTTCAACTATGAATTTTTCATTCTCCAACTGCTTAAGGATATTGTCTACTTCCTCCTTCCTTTTCGGTAATATTTTTTCCCCCCTGTATGTATGGATAGATGCTGTGAATTCTTTTCTATTATGATAGAGAAGGGCTTCAATAGTCCAATATTCCTCCGGGACAAATCTCTCTATTTCACTTTCACGGGAGCAGATTATCTTAAGCGCAACGGATTGAACCCGACCCGCTGAAAGCCCCTTTTTGATTTTCTTCCAGAGTAGGGGGCTAATATAGTATCCAACAATCCTATCCAGTATCCTTCTTGCCTGCTGAGCATTAACAAGGTCCATATTTATTTCTCTAGGATGTTTTACAGCCTCTTTAATGGCAGATTCAGTTATCTCGTTGAATTCTATTCTTTTTATATTACTGTTTTTTGGGGAGAGTGCATTGGAGAGATGCCAGGAGATTGCTTCTCCCTCACGGTCGGGATCTGTTGCCAGCAGTATTTGAGAGGACTTTGATGCCTCTTTCTTTAAGTCATTAAGGATTTTGGCCTTGCCTCGTATGGTAATATACTCTGGAGTAAAATTATTATCAACATCAACAGCCAAACGTGATTTAGGTAGATCAATTATATGTCCCATTGATGATGAAATAACAAATTTCTTGCCAAGGTATTTCTTGATTGTTCTCGATTTTGATGGTGACTCAACAATTACCAGTGTCTTCTCATTATCTTTTTTCATCTAGTACTCTTATAATTATTATCCGATATTATGTAATATGCGCTACAATCTCAATTTTGTCTGTATATTTGTCAGTATATATTAATTGACAATATGAATACAATAGGATGTCAAATTAAAAAAAAAATTACATTTTGTCAAATGTTAAGCAGGAAATATATTAATCGTTGAAGAGTCGTTTTATCCTTTTCTCTGGATCCCATCTTACAACAAAGTACAAGATGATAGATAAAGCTGTTGAGATAAGAGCGAAAAGAATAACCCTCTCGGATGAATAATAGATATAGGGATTGTACTCCCTCTCAAATGTCATTACCCCAACAATATTGCTTTTATTATTGATAGTATGGCAAAATCTACACCTTCTTTCTATTAAAATTGGAATAGCAGAATAATATTTCTCTCCCTTTGCCTCAGATATAATATCTGGATTTGAGGTATTCAATAATCTTATTACCCTTTCATTTTCCTCAACAGTCTCTTCCCCCGGTGCGAAAACCTCATTTCCTCTTCTGTTATATACCCTTATATCTATTTCATGCTTTTTGCTAATATCTTGAAGAAATATCCAAGCATAGACAGCTTTGCTCATCATCTTTATATTAATAAATGAATCCTTGATTATATCAAATTCTTTTTCTAGTTCGGAAAAATATCCAGATTTATAGATATAAAAAATATCCTCAGCAAAGGGGGGAATAGAAAAGATCTGGGAGATAGAAATCAACGTCAATAAGACTAAAATAATAATAAACATATATTTGATAATCAATATTGCTCTCCATGTATCACCTTTGTGTTATAATATATTTATCGTATTATTCCATTAAAAATAAAGAATGCATATAGCTTTTTATTATTACGAGTTTGTGGGAATTATGCGGTAATAATGCAGGTGATTGATGATCCTTCTCTCTGTATAGATTTATGATTTAGATATCCTGTTACCATCTCGTGTTATTTCACCTGATAGCTCAAGCATAAGAATCGCCTTATTTGCCTCACTTGTATTGCAATCTATTAAACGCACTACACTATCCATATCTTTATCACCATCTGTTAATAGATTCAATATTTTTCGTTCAATCGAATCTTCCTTAAATTCACCCTTCAAATTATTTTCATCAACAAAGACTTTTCTATTGCTGATATCTTCACTCCTATTTTCAAATTCAAGAGCATTGAGGCTTGTTTGTATATCATTTGAAATAGGTAGTTCCCTTAATATATCCTCTGTACTAGAAACCAACACTGCTCCATTCTTAATCAAATTGTGACAACCTGAATATTCCTCATCAAAGGCTAATCCCGGACATGCGAATACCTCCCTGTTTTGTTCAATAGCATATCTCGAGGTTATTAGGGCTCCGCTATTCATTCCTGCCTTAATTACTATTGTCCCAAGTGATAATCCGCTGATGATTCTGTTTCTCCTGACAAAAGTCCACTTGCCGGCAAATACATCCGGTGGATATTCAGATACTAGAGATGAATTATCTGTTGATAGGATTGCTGTGTATAAATCTCTGTTAAAGGATGGATAAATTATACCTATGCCATTAGCCAATACACCTATCGTTGATCCATTAGATTGAAGCGCGCCAAGATGAGCTTCTCTATCAATTCCAATTGCCATTCCGCTTATTATAGTAAATCCTAATTTGGAGAGTTCACTGGAAATTCTTCTAGTTACTTGGGATGATTTTTTATCATTATTTCTGGTTCCAACAATCGCTAGTGATCTAGATGTATTTAGATGACCCTTATAATACAGGAGCAATGGCGGTTTGTTTATCTCTTTTAATAAAGGCGGATAATCTCTATCCCAAAAATCAATCATCTTAATTGACTGGGAAATCGCATGATCATAGATTGCTCTAGCTGCCTCAAACGGCTCCCCTTTATACTTGGCAGAGATAAATCCTTGAACCCTTAATTTGTTTTTTCCTTCAATCCTATTGTATATCTCTGAAGGATGTGAGGTGTAGATGTAATCCCATATCTTGTTATGAGCGGGTGATGAGATGATCGATAGAGCAATTGAATATAACTTCTCTTCAGAGTTCATCCTTTTCTCGAGAGTTCCAGGATAATTCTCTCAATATTCTCCTGACAACTCTTTCGATACTCCTTTGTCTGTGGTGAGTCCGTTAGTGTATTCAGATCAGAATAGAGTGATTCATAAATCGATAGAGACTTATTGAGCCTTCCCAATTCATAATAGAACCTGCCAAGAACAAATCTAGCCCTGTAATAATCCCTATTTTTAATGATGAGACCCTCAATTATCTTGAGCCCTTCCTCTTTATCTCCCTTAGCATAAAATAGAAGGATTCCTAAACCATAACTCGCATCATAATAATTGGGTGTTATCTCCAAGGCTCTCTTATAATGATTCTCCGCTTTTCTTATATCCTCATCGCTGGCTACCTCTTGCCCTCTGTTTGCATAGGCAATTGCCAAGGAATAATGGACAATAGAGGTATCTTGACCATATCCGACCGCCTTCTCCAATGATTCAATTGCTAAATTCCAAACCCTCCTATCAAGATACTTCTCTCCAAGTTGTTGGTAAATAATGCCGAGATTATCCGCTGACTCTATCTTTTCATTTAATATTTCTTCATGTTTACTCGCTCTCTCAGTTAGCTCTTTTATGTTCTCCTTACTTACAGTCCGAACTGACTTAAATGTGAAGTAATCCTGACAGGATTCACCTCCACAATTATTAAAAACGAAAAACAAACAACTGATCATCATTATGCCCTTTTTCATCCTTATCTGAAGCATGTTTCTCCTTACTTGTTCTCCTTTCAGAGTACAAATTTATCCTTCAGCCTATTCATAATTTCAACTGGATCTGAAACATATACCCTTGTACCAGAAAGAATATCTATAAATCCAATCTCATTCCCATATCTTGGAACAATATGCTGATGAATATGAGCAATGCTGGCTCCACTTCCCTGACCTAAATTATATCCGATATTAAAGCCTGATGGATTAAATTCATCCTTTAAAATATTAATACCCTTTGTGGTCAGATGATGCATCTCAAGAGCCTCCTCATCAGTAATATCGACAAGATTCTCTACATGTCTTGATGGAAAAACCATTAAATGTCCAGGATTGAAGGGGTAGAGGTTTAATGATACTATAAAGCTCTCTGTCCTGAAAACCTCAAGAATCTTTACCTCTGAGAGTCGATCTCTAATCGCACAGAGTATACAGTCAACCTTCGGTTTGTCGCCCTTTATATAACTGATTTTTTCAGTATTGAATAAATGATTCTTCACAATTATCACTCTACCATTCAGCTAGCTAATAAATCCAATCCCTTTCCTGTCCTTTGAATTTAGGAATTATTGCAGATAATCTAATTCTCTTTTCTTCTCCTTCTGACATTACCCCAAAGAATATAGATTATAAATCCAACAGAGATTATTATTATATTAATAATAGTGAGATTATATAATAGTTTTAATCTCTTGACCAGAGCTATCTTTGTATCCAGGGCACTTTTCAGAGATTGAACCTCTAGATCAAGTATCTTTTTTGTGAATTCCATTTCATCACGTGAGAAAACATGAACAAGTTGATGAAAAAGGTGTATGGCCATCCAATGGAGATTCGTTAATTCCTTAACATCAGTATTCTCACTTGCCAAATAATCTATTTTTTTTTGAATATCATTGATGTCATTCTCAATCTTAAATATCGAATCGATTATCTCCCTTGAGTATTCAACTGAATGGCAGCCGGAGCAGGTTTTATCTGAAATAATGTGAATAGATGATTTCTGTATATTATGCTTGCCATGACAGCTTGTACAATTTGGGTCCCCTGAATCAATTACAGATTGATAATGCGGGCTTTTCTTAAATTGGTAAAAGGCCTTGCTGTGACACTCGCTTCTTCCACAAAAGTTTATAATTTCATCCTTCTTTGGCCTTCCAATGAAATCATAATCCCGAGCCTTTGAAAGCTTTTTATCAGAGGAATTCGGATTGCCGCCATGACATATATGACATTTATTTCCCTTCTTCGCATGAACACTCCTCTGCCATTCGAGTACTACAGATCTCAGTTTCCCCTTTAGCTTTATATGACAATCTATACAGGAGTTGCTCTCATCACCAACAGCTTGAGAATCCTCCTTTTCTCCATTTTTTGCATAGGTATTAAAAGCAAATATTAAATGTTGTATAGTGATTAGTATTAGAATCTTTCGAAAGGTTCCTGTTACCATTTATTCCCCCTGAATTTTCAACAGGTTATTATATGGAATGATTATTGTTGAGATTTTTATTATTGGTGTATTTCCACATCCAAAACATGGAAATCTCAATAGTAATCTAATAATTTCAAAAGTATTAATATATTGATATGCCCATTAAATGAGTTATTATTACAATAATAAGCAATAATAAATTTGTTAGTATACCTGCAACATAGTCATCCAACATCACTCCAAGACCACCCTTTAATTCCTGAAGCTTGTAAAGTGGATATGGTTTTAGGATATCTATGAACCTGAAAATAAGGAATGCAAGAATGGCAATCTTCCAGCTGAATGGATAAAACAATACAGATATCCAATATCCCATAATCTCATCCAAGACAATCTCTGAAGGATCTTCCTTCCCAAAATATATCTCTCCAGCATCCCCTAATCTGATAGAGGGGTATAACATCACTAGGACTATAACTACATTTAAGACCCAGCTAATATCTCCAAATATTAAATATTCAAATACATATATTACAAGCGCTAGCAAACTGCCTGTGGTGCCAGAGGCGATAGGGGAGTATCCTGTATAAAGGCCAGTAAATAAGAGTCTCTTCCACCACATCAACTAACTTCTTTCATCTTCGGAATGTGAAGGCCAAAAAAGTCTCCAATTTGTCATAATATACCTAATTCCTGAAATAGCAGTGAGGAGGGTGACAATAGCCATCAGACAATAGGGGCCAATAATTAACCACTTATTGGGATGATCAGAAATAAATATGTCATAAACTGAAGCAAATTCCGGATAATACCCATATTCAAATTGATCATATACGTTCATCCCTGTGCTTCTGTAGATAAATACCATTATTATAACTATAATAGAGATCATTTGGAATGTCGTTTTTATCTTCCCAAATCTGGTGGTTCTGAGAATTCTATTCTCCTTTAACGCAAGATACCTCATAAAAGTGATGAGTATATCCCTACTCACAATTATCAATATCATCCAAAAGGGAATAAGAGAATCGAGAATGAGAAATGCGATTAAGGCGGAGATTACTAAAAATTTGTCAGCAAGGGGGTCCAGGAATTTCCCAGTACTCGTTTCCTGGCCCAATTTTCTAGCGCTCCATCCGTCCAGAAGATCAGTTAATGAAGCAAAACAGAATACAATCAGCGCCAATACCCTTGATTGAACATTGGGGATGAAGATAAGATACAAGAATAGTGGTATTAATACAATTCTTAATATTGAAAGCAAATTGGGAATATTCAAATCAGCTCTCCAATTAAATCATACTCTAACGTTGAAGTAATCTTAGCTTTCACAATTGTGTTTAGAGCGACATCATCCCCTGTCAAGTAAAAAACACCATCCACCTCTGGCGCGTCAAATGTTGATCTGCCAAGCCAGGTCTTTTCATCAATTTCATCCTCAATCATAACCTCCACTTCCCAACCAATCATCCCTCTCAATTTCTGTTTTGAAATATCCTTCTGAATCATCATCAATTCATCATATCGATTCCTCTTAATTTCTTCGGGGTGATGACCTTTCAACATCGATGCCCTTGTATTCTCCTCTTTGGAATACATGAAACATCCAATCCTATCGAGTCTAACCCTTTCAATAAATTTCACTAACTCTGAAAACTCATCTTTTGTCTCACCAGGATATCCAATCATAAAGGTTGATCGTATTCTTATATTCGGAATCCTCTCCCTTAGGTTCATTACTAACCTGTAATAGCTCTGATAGTCTCCCTTCCTACTCATTGATTTGAGTATCCGTTTGCTTACGTGCTGAAATGGTATATCTATGTATTTTACTACTTTTTTGTTAATATGTATTAATTCAATAATATCATCATATAGATTATCCGGATGACAATATAACAATCTAATCCATTCTACTCCATCAATATCTGAGATCCTTTTTACAACATCCGGTAGACGATATTTATCATAGGAATATGAGGCGATGTCCTGAGCAATGATGATTAATTCCTTTGCTCCTTTTTGGACAGCCTCCTGGGAGTCATGCAAAATCATATCAATGGGGAAAGATATAAGATTTCCCCTAATTAGAGGAATGGCGCAATAGCTACAGTTATTGGAGCAACCCTCTGAAATTTTTATATATGAATATGGAAGGTTATCAATAAGAGGACTTCTTTTTTTTCTGTTACTATGTGCTGATCTAATATCAAATCTATGGCATAGGTGTTTAATGAGATTATCATCCACAAGACCGTAAAGAAGGTCAATTTCAGGTATATCACTTAATATTTCATCATAATATCTTTTGGATAGGCAACCAATAGCTACTATTTTTTTTTTAAAATTCAGGGCATCTATTTGATCACCCTTATAATATGGCAATAGATGCTCTTCATTCTGGAATACCTCTATTAGATTTATTGACTCAAAGATAACATCAATTGATTCCTTCTTCGCCTCCTCAATAAAACCACAGGTGTTGATGATGATGATGTCAGCTTCCTCAGGTGTGGATGCTCTTTTAAATCCGCAGGATAGCATTTCTCCATTAATTTTCTCAGAATCAACCAGATTTTTTGAACATCCAAGAGAAATAATATAGAAAGAAATATCACTGGATAAAAACACTTATCACCAATCTTTAACTACAATATGATATAGGTTGGGATTTTTTAAATCCTTTTTCCAGGTGATTACCTTATTTGCTACTTGACCTGAATGGCCAAATGTATAGGCCTTCCCATTTATCTTCGCTTTCAAACCTCCAGCATTGCCAATCTTTAACTGGATATACTCCACTGCCTCCCATCTTTCTCTTCTTCCAGCAGGGATTATACCCTTCATCTTCCTCATGCCATCAAGATATAATTCAAGATAAGTCTTTTGTATAAATTGAGCTTCAAATACAATTTTTAGATTTTTTTCATTTTGTGCAAAGACTTTGGTATTATCCTTATCCTTTGATATATCGTTAACAATGGAAGCGCTTTCTGTTTCACCCTCTATCTTTTGACCTAACATCACTAATAACTTTGCACGATTTTCTGTTAAACCCTTTAGTGTAAAAATAATCTCTCTTGAAAAATCCTTAACCCTAATAGTCCTTGGCTTTTCAATTTTGAAAATTTCTAGGGTGTTGCCAGGAAATATTTCCAATATTACTAAATTGTTCTTTATATCTTTTAAAAGAAACATGAATTCTTCGTTATCCACAAGAAGCTGAACCGCCTCATCCCGATATACAAGAGCATATCCGCTATCATTTGATAATGATAAATTTCTTATGTTACGAATATTTGTTCTCTTTTTTGTATTATTATACTCATTCTTAATATTCTCAATTGAATCTACATTCTCTATATCAATATCAGATTGAAAGATCCCTCGAAATATCCATCCAGCAAACGCTAAAATGATAATGATTCCGGATAAATAAAATATATTTCTATACTTATGAAAAAGACTAGAGAAATTTAATATAATTTTAGGTTGGGTTGGTTTTATCAGCTGCTCAACAGGGGTTGCGCTTTCACCTATTTTATACCCCTTAAAGGACTGTACCATCTCCTCAGCGTCCAGTTTTAGATATTCAGAATAATTTCTTAAAAAACCGACAATATATGTTTCGCTAGGGAACTTATCGAACTCCTCATTTTCTAAAGCAGTAATAAATATTGATGCTATATTCGTATCATTAGAAACATTCTTCACTGTTAGCTTTCTAGCCTCTCGTGCACTTCTAAGTCTTTCGCCAATTCCTTCCACTTTCTACTCCTCTGAAACAATAGGATTCTTGATAATTCTAGCTTTAGATGGAATATTAAACTTGAATATTCCTTTTGGATGATTAATGTCCGTGTTTATATTGCTAAATTCGATATCAACACTTTTGCCAGTTGAGGTATCTCCATGAGCTTTCGTAATTATATAATCTTCTCTAATCCATAACTTGAGTGTTCTATATCCACTTCTGCTCTCTCTCTGTTTTAAAAGCAATGTATATTTCTTGGTGCCATCTTTTTGCAATTCAGGCTGTTCCTTAGTGGCAAATTTATAATGATATTTTGAGAATAGTCTCGATAAACCACTCTTTGTCTGTGAGAAAAATAACGATCCTGACTCTACCTGTAAATCCTGTTCAGCTACAACGTTCATAGAAGGGATATATATCCACATTGTTTTGCCATCTGAGATTATCTTTAATCCATAGGGATTGTGAAAATTGACAAGCAACTTGTCAGATGTTTTATATTTGATTATTCCATGTTGAACATTTTTTGCTTCGAGTCTTTTAGTCTCAATCTTAAAATTTGCCTGATAAGAATCTATCTCTGAAAATCGTTTTTTAACACTCTTAACAATATCACTAACAGTTATAAACTCAAATTTATATCCCTCAGCCTCATACTCAGGAATACATAAAAAAAAAGTCATAAAGATGATTATGTTAAGTATATATAAATATTTTTTTGAATATTTCATAATTCTTGAATTACATATCATCAGAATATTCAAGAGGTATTATTGACATCCCTTGTATTTACTTACAAATATACATCTCAGTGGTTGATTCAGGAATTCAAGGTCTAAAGAGTAAATCCAAAGTATGTTAAGAAGTGAAAAATTGTTGATTTTAATCACTTCTTTTTAGGCTTTAAGCTGAATCCCTTTAAAAAGCCTAGGATGGTTCCATTGAGAGGCTTCTATTGATAAAGTTCAATACTAGTAGGGCAAGCCTTGAATCTTTAGCAATTAAGCAAAACTAGATGACTTTTACTATAAAACATAGTAAAGATCAATCGAATTTTCATTTAATTTAAACAAATAATTTGCCCTAACTTAGGAGATATCATCAAAAAGTCAATACTTATAATCTATTTTTATACCTAATAATAGAATCTTCTCAATTGAAAAAATTAGATAAAATTTTGTATTACTTAAATCTACCCTGGAGTTCCTTTGATCATAATTCAGTGTAAATTAATTTATTGTTGCATTTCGAATTTATATTCGGGAGACCCTAAATATTTTCATGTTTTTTTATTTGCTTTTTCATATTAATGTTGATTATAATTACTCAACAAAATGCATACACTTTTTTTTATGTAGGAAAAAGAGTAAAATGAATACCCTAACATCCTCCAAAAAGAGAACACTATTATTTGATTTTTATTCTGTTGATGATTCGACCTCTTTATATACTTTTGGGCTATCTAAAAAGAAGATTGAGAAGTTAAAACAAAAGAGGGTCAAAACCATATTTATTATCTCTTCTCATCCAGTTTATCATGAATCTTACTTACGGTTAGTACGATTTTATCAGGGATCTGGATTTGAAGTGAAGAGTATTCATATTGAGGATGTAGATGTAGAGAATCTTCCGAATGTAAAGAATGCAGCAAGGGAGATCTATGAATGTTTTAAGAAGGGGAGTTGTCAGGTTGTATCCTATGGGGAGAGTTATGCTGGAACCCTAATTTCCTGTGTCTTGATCTATGGCGGAGAGAATGTGGAAGATGCTATAGACAGAAGCAGGGAAATAAACTCTGCTTTTGTCACAAGTGAAGAGGAGTTCCTTTTCGTCTATAATTTTCAGAGATATATTAGGTCTCGCCAACATGTAGTTGGGGATCGGTTAGTATTTGATATTGGTGGAGACAGAGAATCTGAGGGCGAAGATCCCAGAGATATTAAAGATGCAATACCCAAGCGGATAATACAAAAAGATGAAGATGTCATTAGAATAACTGAGGAGGATAGATTAAGGGGGGAAGAACAACAACCTATATTTAAGGATTTAGCTGAGGGAGAAGATAGACCTTCTGATCAACCTATTATAGATACTGTATCAAGGCAGAAAGAGAGGGATGATGAATCCCTTTTAGATAAGGGAGGTAGGAAGGAAGGTATTAGAGATAGAAAGCCTTCAGTTGAAGATGAAGTAGAGAACTCCAAGTTTGGCCGATTCTATTTATCAATTAGATTTAAGCTGATTTCAATAATATCATTTCTCATAGTGCTTGCTATATCATTAATGATATTTTTAGCTACACATTTTTTTAAGGGTGATAATGAGATCAGGATTCAGGAGAATAATCTTAAGATATCAGAAGTCATTGCATTAAAGGTTAAATCAGATTTTGTTTCACTCATTGAAAAATCCAGACTAATTGTTAATGCTATGATACAGAATACTAATAAACAAGAAAGGAAGCGTTATTCTGAATTGATACTGGGAAATGATAAGGATTTCATCTTTTCTGGCATTGCAGTTATGAATAAAAGGGATTCATCCCTTAATTTTGTGAGATATACCTATAATGATTCTTTAATGAATGAGATTCAGGTCTCGAGGGATGATATTAAAGCAGCGCATAGGGCAAATAATAAAATATTTGTACGATCCTTTGATGGAGAGACCATTGTTCAAAATGTATCTCAGGTATTCAGGCTTCCTGTATTGGGACTATGCTATCCATTTCAGAAGAAAAAAAATGGAGGAGCAAGCTCAGTTCTGGTAAGTTATATAAATTTGGATAAGTTTCTCAAGGCATTTAGGTCTACAGGTATCACCAAGGCATTTATGGTAAATGATCGGGGTGATATTATTGCTCATCCTGATAGTGCTTTTGTCCTATCAGGTGGAAGTAAAATTAACCTTCCAATTGTCAAATCGATGATAAAGAGCACTCTTAATAATGGTCAGACGCGTTATAAAGATGAGAATGGCATAATTCATCTTGGTTCATTCAATAAGATAGGTTTTGGAGGATGTGGGGTTATCGCCACAGTAGAGGAAAAGATAGCCTTTCAGGAGGTCTATAATATACAGCGACGAAATATCTATTTGATGATTATTACACTAACCGTTGTGATTTTGATAGTTTTTTTCTTTGGGAAGACCCTTACCACACCTATTATCAGGCTCCTTTACGCCACTAAGAAGATCAAGGGTGGTGATTATCATGTGGATATAAGGCCTTCTACGAGCGACGAAATCGGCGAATTGACTAATGCTTTTATTGATATGGGCAGGGGGCTTGAGGAGAGGGAAAAGATAAAGACGGCCTTTGGTAAATTTGTGAATCCAGAGTTGGCTGATATGGTAGTTCGAGATGAGATCCATTTGGGTGGGGAGAGGAAGACCGTTGCGATTCTATTTTCTGATATACGCTCCTTCACAGCAATTTCTGAGAGACTTGAACCTGAGGAGGTAGTGGATTTTCTTAATGAGTATATGACATTGATGGTAAACTGTATAGATCAGATGGGCGGTGTTGTGGATAAATTCATCGGTGATGCGATTATGGCGGTATGGGGGGTGCCAGTTTCAAAGGGCAATGATACAGAGAACGCAATCAATGGGGCTCTTTTAATGAGAAAGGCTCTGATAGAGTTTAATAAGGGTAGGGGAGGACCGAAACGACCAACAATAAAGATTGGGTGTGGAATAAATGTTGGGCCGACTCTTGCAGGGCAGATCGGCTCTGAGAATAGGATGGAGTATACGGTTATTGGAGATGCAGTGAATCTTGCATCAAGAATAGAGGCGCTGAATAAGCCCTTTGGCACGGACATATTGGTTAGTGAAGAGACCTATAATTTAGTGAGAGATGTATTTGCTGTAGAGAAGATGAAGCCAATAAAGGTTAAGGGAAAAGAGGAGCCTCAACAGATATATGCAGTTCTCGGGAGGATTGATGATTCGCAATGTCCAAGGACTATTGATGAGCTTAGGGCTCTTTTAGATATTGAGGAGCAACCATTTCGTCGCAGAAGGGAAGATCTGGACGGAGAAGAAGTAAAATATGAAGTTGTTTAATGGTGATTATATTGCTTTGGGATTTGGAGCTGTTATAATCAGCACCTTTTCTTTCTTATTCTATTTTGATATAACTAACAAGGTAGAGGTTGGCGCGGCTGAGGTGGTTGGCAATATCAAATATAAGAGAAATACTGCTCAGAGGAAGTATTCTTCACAGGTTGTATGGGAGAATATTGAAAGGGATGAAATTTTATATAATAACGATTCTATTAGAACTGCTGATCTTTCTGAAGCGGTGATATATCTTAAGGATGGCACTGAAATTGCACTCAATGAAAATAGCATGATTATGCTAGCATTATCAAAAGATCAGATTAGCGTAGACTTTTCTCATGGATCAATGCTTGCATTAAGGGATGGCGCATCTGGAAAGCAAAAATTGAATATAAAATCTGGGAAGACCACAATTTCACTCAAGAATAGCAATGTGAAACTTTCACAAAATAAAGGAAAAGATTTAAATCTATCAGTAAGCAAGGGGAATGCGGAGATCAGCGCTGGCAGTGGAGCAAAGGTGGTTAATACAGATGAGCGTGTAATAGTGACTAAGGATGCTAAAGAGTTTGAGGTGGAGAAATTAAAATTAAAATTAGTAAATCCAATACCTAATAGCTATTTTCTTGTCGCTTCAAAAAAGAAAAGGATAAATTTTTCATGGGAACCTGTTAAAGGTAAACTCCTTTTATTCATAGAGATGTCTCGAGACAATACGTTTGATAAAACTATCGTAAAGAAGAAGGTAAAGCAAAATTTCACAAATATTATGCTCCAAGAGGGGATATACTATTGGCGGATAAAATCAGTAAATACAATTACAAAGAAGATTGATTTGAGTGATTCCAGAAGGCTGACAGTTCTCAGAGATGAACCAGTGATATTGTTTTCTCCAAGGGATAGGGCAGCTGTGGCCTATAGAACATCACTTCCAATAATAAATTTTAAATGGAGTAAGAGTGAGATTGCCAAGGGTTACGATTTGATCCTTTCAAGGGAGAAGGCAATGACTAATATACTGCATACATTTAAGGCTTTGGATAACAGTTTTGCAGTTGACTCATTAACACAAGGCACCTATTTTTGGAGGGTCGAGAAGGTATTTGGAATAAGCGCTGATTCACCAGTAAGATCGAGTAAGATATATAAATTAATTATTGATAAAAAGGAATTGGTTGAGCCGCCTGAGTTGATTTATCCTGTAAATAACAAGAATATAAGCAAAGTGCTAATAGAAAAGCGGCGTGTAGCGTTTTCATGGAAAAAGAATTTTGAGATTATTAAATCGAAGTATTATATAGCTAAAGATGAAAATTTTGAAAATATTGTATATTCTTCAACCAGCAATCAGAATTTCTTGCAATTCAATGAGAATCTTCCTTTAGGCAGATATTTTTGGAGAGTAGTGGGTGTTCTTGAAGGTGAAGAGGAGACAGCCCCTTCACTTGCGAGGGCTTTTCATGTTATTAAGACGGAGATTCTTGAACTTATTTCACCCAAAGTGAATTCTATATTAACCCCTAAAGGGGATGATAAATATGCTAATGTGCGGTTTACATGGAAGAGGACAGATATTGATGGGAGATACAGTCTTCAGGTTTCCAAGAACCAGAATTTTAAAAAGATATTTAAGGAGAGTCTTGTAGATAAATATTCTGAGAGTTTATCTGATATTAAACCAGGTAGATATTATTGGAAGGTTTCACTTATTGATAATGACGGAACCGAACTAATAAAGAGCAATCCTCGGGCAATTTTGGTAAAGGATAGACTCGATAAGCCCGATGTAATATTTCCGCACAACAAAGATATCGTCAATATGAGCGATCGTGATGAATTAACCTTCACATGGAAGGGATTGAAGGGAGCGAATGTATACAGTATAAATCTGTTTCAGATAAAGAACAACATAAAATATCAGATAATGAGGAGGAAGACTAAGAAAACCAATATAAGATTTGGTGAATTGAGTAAACTCGCTGAAGGAAAATTTTTCTGGACATTACAAGCCTTTGATAAGGATAATAGTACTCATAAGATTATTAGAGAGAGCCCTATGATAAAAACAGATTTTGTTATTACTCTTGGGAAACGCATGAAAAAACCTAAGGTAAGAACACTTAAAATTCTCACCCTTGAATAATATTCCATGCTCAATGTTATTAAAACACTATCACTAACCCTTATTATTCTAATATTTAATAATACAGATAATACCTATGCCCAAAAAAGTGCTGAGATAAAAACGAAAAAAACGAGAATTAGTTGGGAAGAGGTTGAAGGCGCGAAAAGATATAGGGTTCATATAACAAATGTATATGGAAAACTTATTTTAAAAAGGGATGTCAGTTCAAATTTTGTTGATTTCATCATATCGCCTGGAAATTATCGTATAAGGATTGGTGCGATAAATAAATTTAATAAGGTGGGCAGTTGGTCTGATTGGGCAGATATAAAAATACAGAGGGCCACGAAATACAAAATAAAGGAGAAGAAAAGGGATAAGGTCCCATCAGAATTTGGTTTAAAACTGGGTATTGGTGTTCCCTATTTCCAGCTTCTATCTGAATGGGATTCTCTTTATCATAATTCTTTTTCAGGTGTATACGTTAATATCGGTTATTGTTTAGGTAATTTTCTCCATTTTAACCTGTTTCATGCTTTCAGGTTTATAGGATTAGAGATCGAGAGCACTTATACACGATTTAAATCAAAAGATGCATTTAACAGGGAACATGTTGAAATGAGTAATATTATTGCCGGATGCAATCTGTTCTTTACAACACGATTCAGCATTCCATTCAACTTTATTCTACGAGGTGGAGGTGGGGTCGCATTTACGAAACAGGATAGAGATATGTCTGATTTTAATGAAGAAGAGGATGTAACAACATCTCAGGATCCCTATTATAGGGTTGGTCTTTCAATTGAATACAGATTTGCTAAGCATCTTTATTTAGAAACTGGTATAGATTATTATGCAATAAAATTTCTCGAAGAGCAATTAAAGAGTATGAGATATTTCTGCCTAATCGGAGTAAGAATCTAATAATCTGTAATAGTTTAGGCAATCATCTCCCAATTTGAAGATGTCTACTATAAAATCTACAATGTATAAATTTCTCTTATATCCTTCTCTGGATAGACTAGATTTCCTCCTTCATCAAGTATTTGGTTTCTATATTTATTAACAAAAATTACTTCAAGGGTTTCTATATGATGAATTGATTCAAGCGCCTTCATTTCATTGAGTAATTTTTTATATTTATCATAAGAATCGGATATAATCTCAACAATAAAGGAATTTTGACCCTGTATGTGAAGAATGGAATGGACAATTGAGTGAACCTTTAGTAATTCTATCAGTTCTTTATCGTGATGAGGGTTATCGATCATCATGAAAAAATGAAATTTTTCCTTTAGATTTTGATAACATGAAAGTTTGAAATCGGTCTTCTGTTTATGAACATCAATTACCTTCTGTGTATGCAGGGATATTATTGCTGGCATTCCTGATGATAGCTCTATAGATTTGAATTGGTTGATCCAATCCTCCAACTGTTTCTTGTTGTCGAAATTTGCATCAATCAAATAACTATATCTTCCCATAATATGAAATAATGATACTACATTACTACTGGTCTTTAGTACTCTAGTTAATTCGTTACTTTCTCCCCAATTTTGGATGAAGATGATTGCATAGAGTGTATTCTCTGACATGCGACCTCCTGTTTTGTTGATTGTGATTTTATTAGAGTAGAATACTTATATTTAACTCTTTTACTCATGTTACTCATAGTTAATACATATGGTTTTGAAAGGGTATTTGGTGTTAATAAATATGTCAATAGGATTTAGACATTGTTGTTCATTACTGTGAGGGATGTTCGTACCTTAGGTTGACTGAAATAGATTAGATAATATTATTGAAAGAGTGATTATACTCCTCACCTCAAGGGAGGAGCAAGAACCTCTTGATATAATGTTGGATTAAATTAGTTAGTACCAAAAATAGAGAATAATAATACCGATAATAAAGAGTATATTACCCATCCGATGAAGCAAACCCCTACAGCTCGTAAGGTGCTATTGTAATCAAGGGCTTGCCTAACAGCGATAATCATAGCAACGAGCATCCAAATAGAGGCTGCAATAAAGATCAATCCACCAAGTCCAGGAATAATACCCAGCACACGAATAATACCAGGGGAGCTTGAAAAACCGATAGTGCGCAACAGTTCTCCTAAATCCGCGCTTGTCTGTGGTTCGGGTAGGAATTTAGTGCCTATTAGATAGGTGAGATAGGCCCATACATACCATCCGATGAGGGCTACTATGGTTCCCATAATTATTCCGCTTAGTCCTCCAATTGCTATGCTTCCTATTCCAGAAGCAATGCTTGAGAGAACAACAACCCCCATCGCTTGACTAGTTGCTCCAGTATCAGCCTCAACCTCTTCATAAAGGTCGACATCCAGTTTAGCAGCACGAATCATACGATTATTGAAACTGTTCATTGAATCCTCCGATCTTCATGATAAACGTCTTCAACGAGATAGAACTCCAAGATTCAAATGCAAAGATGTATAGGTTTCCTGCAATTTAATGATCCCTATTCATTCTATAACATCACTTGAATCAATAAGGTTTCAAAAACTATACTCAGTGGATATAATTGCAAGTGATATTTGATATAATATTATTAAGATAAAATAAAATCCTCAAATTCTATGAATTAATCATATGAGTCCTTCTATCTGAGGAAAAGCTTTCTCAACAACTAGGCGCGTTGCCGAAAAAACGCTGTGCTGATCACCATGAGGGGTACAATCAATACTTGCTTATGGGGTTTAAAATGCTGGTCAATACAGCAATGAGGGGCTTATTCCAATAATCACAATAACAAGATTAATCCATTTAATCCACTTTATTTGTTAAGATATATCACGCAAGCAATCTAGATGAGATTATTTCATTGAAAATCTCCTCCATTGAAGAATAGCCCTGAGACTTTGCCATAACCTGCCCAACCTCACCCTGTGTTATATAGCACTTTACCGCCTTAATCATTGGAGGAAGGATATTCTCTTCGCTCTTATAGGCCGCAAGAAGCCTTTCCTTGGCCATCTCAACCTTCTTGTCATCCCTCTCACTTCGGACCTTATTCAGCCGTCTGATCTGTTTATCCCTAATAGAAGGATTATACTCGTTAATTGCCTGGAAGTCTGCATATTCCTGTAATACCTTAAATGCCTCCATCTGTATATCATACTCATCAACCAGTGTATTAACACCTACGTGGAGCCGCCTTCCACTATCGATCTCCTCCTGCCACCTGAGGGCCGCTTTTCGGAGTTCATCCTGCATCCAATTAAAGGCCTTAAATGCACCACCCTTAGACTGAATGGTGTCAATAATATTTCGAGCATCCTCCTCAATCTTATTTGTAAGCCATTCAATGTAATATGAGCCGCCCAAAGGATCGATCACTGATGTTATCCCTGTTTCGAGATCAATAATCTGTTGTGTCCTAACAGAGAGCGAAGAAGAGAACTCAGTCGGTGTGGCAAAGGCCTCGTCGAATGAGTTTATATGAATTGACTGAACGCCGCCCATAATGGCAGCAAGGGCATAGATTGTGCTCCTGATCAGGTTATTGAAGGGTTGACATTTTGTAAGGGTTGGAGCATAGGTCTGGCAATGCATCCTTGCCATTAAAGATCGAGGATCAGTAACACCATATCTTTCACGAAATGTTCGAGCCCATATCCTCCTCAATGTCCTGAACTTAGCGACCTCTTCAAAAAATTCGGGACCTGAGTTGACAAACCAGGTTATCCGATGAAGGAAATCATCAATCTTTAGACCTCTATTGATAAGCTCATCAACAGTAGCCATAGTTAAGGCAACACCAAATGCTATCTCCTGAGCGGCAGTGCATCCACCCTCCCTTGTATTACGCATATCAAGATATCCAGCGTTATAGAGAGGCATGTTCCGTGCGCAATATTCAATGATATCCAGACACTCCCTATCCGGCCTAAGCATGTTGGAGATGCTTCCTCTTAGTTCATGAAGTTCAATACCCTGCCTCTCAGCAATCACAATGTAATTGGCCAATGCAAAACTGGACCCAGTGATGAGATGAACCGGGTACTTCCTCAAATCTATACCATTGAAGAGGGTTTCATAATCATAAAGCGAATCACAGACCACCTCATCCTTTCCCACGAATCCATCCATCCTCTCATCATCAGCATCTGGACCCCAGCCTCTCAATCCCACAACCGCAAGGGCTGTCGCACCAAGAGATAAAAGGAATTTCCACCTCTCGTTAGTCTCCTCAGCAGTGCCGATCCCAGTAACCTGCCTTATGTTTATTGTGCGGGAATGATAACCTGCATGGAAAACACTACGAGTGAAGGGATACTGACCTGGAAATGAAATATCCTTTAAGAAATCGGATTCTTCAATATCCAGAGGACTGAAAAGGGGCTTTACTGAAAGACCGGAGATTGTCACATGCTCCTTTCCTGAATCCGGAATCTTTGCCAATACCTGACGCACCTCCTCATCATATTTCCTCCTAGCCTCTTCAAGCCTCTCTAAATCATTCTTGTTTAACATGTTTTACACCTCCTCCCCTAATATTTACTTTTGTTATTTATATGTTTATTGACCTATTGGATTAACACCTTCATCTCAACAATAATAATCCAAAAGCGACTATTGCAATCAGCAACAGGTTGTTATTATAAAAACAACAGTATAATTCAATTTGCAAGGATATTTTACTAGGGGAAAATTTATGAGGATAAGTATAGTATTACATCAAGGACACAAACAAAATCATACCCAAGGTTATTCATAATGTCATACGACCGAAGGATCTTATTAAAGAATCGCAGTCCAATACTATACTCACCTCGTTCATAAAAACTTCGAAACCCTCGATGACATTGGGATCAATTCCTTTAATTATTGGAACAGGTGTTTTAAATTCCCTTACAAAGCCATCTCCAATATGTAGAATTTCATCTACCAGAATACCGTAAGGGATTGAGATACTATTAATAAATATTATCCTTGGATTCCTCTTATTTTTATTATGTAGATTTAAGAGTTTCCTGATATTCAATACCTTTATATTCATATTTTCACTTTCAGAAGTACTATTCTGTAGAAGTCTCTGCCTTTCTAATAAATCGACTCGTCCAACTATTTTAATAATTCCGTCAGTCCTTATTGAGAAAACTGATTTCTCAATTCTAAATCTTAAGAGGTTCATATATTCACATATTATCAGTGTATTGTTTCATCTAGTTTAGAGAACATCTGTTGAAGTAATGAAAGTCACAGATTATCAATATATATACCTAAAGCCTCAATTTCAGTGTAATCCTATACAGGGTTCATGGTTATTCTTGAGAAAATATTCGTCCATCTCTGTAAGTATTCCATCAATATTTAGAATAAGTGAAACATTCCCATCCTCAAGGATGGTTGCGCCTTGGAAGTTTCTGAGCCTTGATATATGAGACCCCATTCCCTTTACAACAATACTATCAAAACAGATTACTCTGTCTACATACAATGCAGCAATTCTTCCCAATGAATTTACAACTACAAATGAATGCACATCATCTTCATTGAAGATGGGTGAATAACTCTCACCTATGAAAAGACTATTTAAATCAATTACAGGGATACTCTTTCCATTAAAACTAAGTGTATAGCGCTCTCCAACATTTCTGATTAGATTGCCTGACAACTTGACAATCTCAATGATATTATCAATGGGTATAGTATATATTTCATTTGAAACTTCAATTATAATAACCTCTGACATCACCAGTGTAAGAGGAAGCGTAATTGAGAAGGTTGTTCCCTCTCCTTTTTCAGAGGTTACCTTAACATCGCCTTTTAGCTTTTTGACATTTTCCATGAGGACATCCATCCCAACTCCCCTTCCAGATATTTCTGAAATCATATCCTTTGTTGAAAAGCCTGGAAGAAAAATTGTATTCAATACATCCTCCTCAGTCATTTTTTCTATAGAATTTTCCGAATATAATTTCATAAAGACAGCCTTTTTTTTAATCCCTTCAATGTCAATACCCCTACCATCATCGCTAGCCTCAATTACAACAGATCCTTCATGATAAAATGCCTTTAATATAATATTTCCAACATGAGTCTTGCCATACTCTTCCCTCTCTTCACTTAGCTCAATACCATGATCTATTGCATTTCTGATTATATGCACAAGGGGATCATACATCTCCTCTATTACCTTTCTGTCAACCTCAGTCTCTTCACCAAATGATTGTATATTTACCTCCTTGCCTTCTGCTATTGATATATCACGCGCAATTCTGATTGCTCTATTGAATAATTGCTGAATGGGAACCATCCTCATCTGGAGCAGATTTGATTTTAATTCATCTGATACAAAATCAACTTCATCAGATTTTTCTGAAAGATCTTCGAAACTCATTAGCAGATCACTAAAAACCTTTTGCAGTTCATATACATCTGAATAATTTCGATCACCTTGTCCTGCTTTTAGTAGTGCAATATTATTCTTTAGAGTTAAAAATTTATTTTTCAGGATCAATATTTGATGCTTAAGCATTCTTTCATTTATATAAACTTCACCAGCGCAATTGATGAGTTTATCTATTCTATCAATATCCACCCTTATACTATTTCTCTTGCTTGTTAGCGTTTCGATTGTTGATGATTCAAGTGTGCTCTCCTCCTCTGCAATTGCCTTGCCCTCAATAATCTGTTGTATTTCATTGCTGATTATATTCGTATTAATATCCTCAATATTTTCATTTTCTCCAGCCCTTATTAATAAATCCTGAATCATATCCCGTGCACTTAATAAAATAGTCCCAATATAATGATTCATCCTCAACTCTTTTGCCCTCAACTTGGAAAGGAGTGTCTCTACCTGATGTGCAAATTTTGATATGGGTATAAATTCATCAATATTTCCGGTTGTACCCTTAATGCTATGAAAGGCTCTGAAGATTTTGTTAATCTGATCATTCTTATCTGGATTCTTCTCCAGATCAATTATATAAAGATCAAGTTCAGTAATGAGCTCCCTTGATTCATCAAGAATGTTTTTGATAATCTCAGGAGACAGGTCATCTCTTTTCATAGCTTCTCAATCTCTCTGAATTTATAATTTTATCAATAGCCAACACAACCAAGGACCTTTCTTCAGTATCCATAATCCATTGAATAAATTCGACAATGAGTCCACCTCCAGATTCCGAAAATTTTTCCATTGCCCCAACCTGTATCTGTTCGATTCCGATTATAGAACTTACTAAAATACCTGTGGTGATTTCCCCGTTTCCGATAAGAATAATTCTTGATTTCTCCCCTATCTCAATCCATTCAGAAAAGAGGAAAAGACCGCAGTCAATACAAGAGATTATTTCTCCCCGCACATTCATCAATCCCAGAACAAAATCCTCTGTAAAGGGCACAGGTGTTATCTTCTGTGGTTTAAGGATCTCATATATGCCATTATTCTGAAATCCGAGTTCCCTATCATTTACTTTGAATATGAGAATATCTATTGTTTCCAACTCTTCTTCAGATGAGGTTACGATGACATTAGAGTCAATCTCTAAAACATAATCATCACTTTCAATTATATCTGAACTTGACATATGCCGGTCCTCTCCATTTTATAATGTATAGAGGTTCAAAGCTTAAACCTTTTTACATATTCGATAAGAGTATTAGCATTATCCATTAACTCCACAGCGGCCCTAGCCGTCCCCTCTGCAGCATTCGTTGTTTCTTGAATTGATATGTTCATCTCCTCTACAGAACCCTTGAGGGACTCAGTAGTAATCCGCTGTTCTTCTGTAGCCGTGGAGACCTCGATCATCATCTTTGATGTATCACTGAAGTCATTATACAGACCCTTAAATACTGACTCAAGTTCCATGATGATATTGCCGGTGTTTTCAATATCATCTGCCTCAGTCTTAATCAAACCTGCGGATTCTCCAATGCTATCCTGAATCTCCTTTAAAATTTTTTCAATATCTCCTGTAGAAAGGGAAATCCTTTCAGATAACTTCCTCATTTCACTTGCAACAACTGAAAATCTCCTTCCAGACTCTCCAGCAGATGATGCCTCAATAGAGGCATTTAGCGCCAAGAGATCACTCTTATCAGCTATATTTAAAATAATATTTATAATATCACTTATATTTTCTGCCTTTCTCTGCAGTTCCATAAAAGTATCATTTATCTTATCTGAAATCTTCTTTGTTGAAATCACCATATCAATTGCCTTTTCAGTAAGGGATTTAGCTCTTTCTGCAATTTGGGTGTTTTCGCCTGCTTTAAGGGATACAATACCTGCATTATCGGCAACATGCTTAATCGATCCAGTCAACTGTGAAAAAGAAGAAGAAATATCTGAGATCATGTCTACTTGTGTATTTGCAGCGCCTGCCATCTCTTCACTTATCGCAGATATTTCATTTACTGTTGAGGATGTGATGTTGATAAGATAGTTTATACTTCCAACTATGCTTTTCAGATTCTCCTTCATGGAAAAGAATGCATCTCCCAGATCTCCATCTATTCTATTATCCAAAATCTCATTTTTAAGGTCCCCCTCTGAAATAGCCTTTGCCTGATTCGCCAGCAGCTTCAAATTATATACCATCTTACTGAACTCCTCGCCCAGATCTCCGATTATTTTATTATCCAGAATTCTATCTGTTAGGTTCCCATCAGATATTGACTTAGCCTGATCTCGCAAATCCCTTAGGGAATTTAATAATTCATTAAGATGCATTATTATCTCTCCCATTTCATCTCTATTCATTATTTTTATCTCTTGAGAGAGATCGCCATTCTTGGTTATATCCTTTATTGTATCAATGGCTGAGCTAACGGATAATTTTATGTTTTTTGAAATAAAAATTGATATAAAGATAATTATTACTATTAGCACAATGGTACTTATGAGAGAAATCGATTTTACTTTAGAGCTAGCCGTGTTGGCATCAATATGGAAATTCATTGCTAATTCATCAGTATGATTACTCATTAAGTCCATCAATTCAATAAGCTTGCCTACATGCTTTTGGCTCCAACCTTTCATTATCAATAAAGCCTCACTAGAGCTTCTATTTGTTATCAAGTGGGTTACTTCATCAATAATAGCCTTCCAGTCTTTAAAATTATCTTTTGCTTTGGCAATAAGCTCCTTCCCCTTTTCATCTGTCATTCTCTCTTCTATAATCCTGAAATGATTATCAACATTATCCTTATAGTCCTCAATTCTTGATATAGCCAATTCAATATCAGCTCTGCCTTTTTTGAAAAGAACATTATCCATCATTTCATTTTTAATCTGTAATATATCCTTCTGTGCCCCATAGACATTATTAGCAATAATATATGGATAGTAATACATTTTATCGGTAAGACGGCTGATGGTAGACATTCCGATGATGAAGAAAATACATATAATCAAACCTAATAGCGTTACAACTATATGTGCGCTATAAACCTTGCTAACGATCCTCATATTTTTATATCTGTTGAATAATTTCATTTTATAATTCATTAATCAACCTCCAAAAGAAATCAACTATCTAGCGACAACTTTAACGGATGATATCAACTCTGATTCTAAGATAAATCCTATATACTTTGGAGAGGATGATACAAGTGTGCTAATTACATCACTGGAGCCCTCTCGTGGAGGAGGAACGCCATCGCGGATTTTCTTCTTTGTCCAAAGGTTGTTGAATTTAGCAACTGACATATTCAAATAATTATTAATAAATTTTTCTTTTATGGCATCGTTTCTATTTATCATCACCCTGATCTTGCCTCCATTTGGCCATGTTGTCATGTAACCAGTGAATATCAATCTTATCTGATTATCAGTAAGCTTGGGTCTGCTCTTATGAACAATAACAACTACATTATCCTTTGTTTCAGAATTTCCCGGAAAAAGCGATATAACTATATACACTATTACTAATAGCATTATCAGAAATAGCCGTATTCTCATTGTACACCTCTTGCAATAGTATAATACTAAAATGAAAATGATACAGCTATGCAGTACTCATCTATATCATCATCCACATCGAAGGGTGTATATGTTCCGTCTGTGTTCAACCTGAACCATCCACCCCTCGATTGCATGTCAAATCTAACCCATTCAGTCTTGATAACTACATCTCTGTATGGTTTAATATTCAATCCCATAGTATACATCCTGATATGATTTACAGATAACACTATCGAAATTATTTCTGAATCCGTCTTGTACCACTCATATCTAAAATAAGGCGTAATTTTCCCTAATATTTGATACTCCATCTGCAAGTAATATCCATAATAGATATAGTCTTCCGGGTCCTTCTCCATGCCCCATCTGTCTACAAGTCTGGTATCATCTTCATCAACCCAATTTTGAATACACTCTGACTGCAATACAAGAGTGCCATCTAAAGGCAATGATCCAACTGAAATTTTAATATGAGACATGGCAATGGTATCCAGCTGGTTATTATAGAATCTATAGCCTGAATAATCGATATCATAGGAGATGCTTTGAGTGCCGTCATTTAATGAAAATAATATATAAGGGATTGCAGTCTTTTTATAGATGTATGTTCTATCCCCCTGGTAACCGGAGCAGCCAAATTCAATATCAATCATTTTGGCAATTAATGGAAGCTTAAAATTCAAGAATCCGCCAAAAGCCTTGTTCTTATCTGCCTCATCATCAATTGCGTCCGAGTCAGATATGCCATTCCCAGCATATGCGGCATAATCTACAAATATACTTGTGCCAGGGACATTAACCTTTCCCAGAAGTTCTATCCCTGTTTGCCATTGTGGCATCCCAACATTCTGTGATGGGGTTTGAACCAGCAATGGAAGTCTCACAGAGGTTAATACCGGCGCTCCATGATCCTGGCTCCAAATGCCATAAGGTACAAGATAGCGCCCAAGTCGGATATTTAAATATGGGATCGCATTCCATTCAAAATATGCCCTCTCTATGAAGATTGAGCCATACTTAAATCGAGTAGCTTGACTATCAGAGGTAAGGTTATTGTATGGGGTTATTATGATATAATCTACAGCAGAGCTATCCTCCCCAATGTACACATATCCATCATCTACTGGAGTAGATTGTTCAATGCCAGATGGAGCAAAAAGAAATCTCATCTCACTAAATGCCAACAGATCATCACCAACGTTAAATGAAAAATATAAATTTAGATTATTTAGACAGAAAGCCCCGTTTTTCATAAAAAAATTTTTTAGCAGACTGTCCTCTGATTTAAACTCATACTGCATATATTGGAAATCCATAAAACCCTGTATGTTTAAACGCTGTATTCTTTCATCTTCATCTATTAATAGATTGGTCTTACTAATCGTTTTATCCTCCTGGGCCAAAAGCCCTAATGGAAGGAATACCGCTATACTCAAAACTACCTTTCCGAATATTGTTATTGCCTTCATCCTATACCCCTAAAATATTTCAATATAGTATCAAAATTTCAGCGATCCGGATAAATGCTTAATCAATTATTCATCTCGAAATTTTCAATGCTCAATCATAGATATCCTATTACTTGTATTTTACAATATAGACCGAGAGTTAAAATGAAAATGATACGGCAACACTATATTGATCCACATCCTCACTGGCTACATATGGAGTAACTGTACCATCCATTTCTATCTTAATCCATCCACTTGCAGAAGCCGCATCGAATCTCAACCATTCCGTCTTTATAACAACCTCATCGTATGGTTTTACATTCAAACCCACAGTATACATGTTTGCATGTTTCAGTGTAAGGGCTATTGAAGTATCTATAGTATTCGACTCTAAGCGCTCGTATCTGAAGTAGGGGGTAATTTTTCCAAAGATCTGATACTCAATTTGGAAATATGAACCGAAAAAATAAGAATCATCAGTTTTTCTCGGTTGTCCCCAAATATCTACTAATCGAGATTCATCCGATTTTTCATCAACCCATTGACGCATAAACTCTGACTGAATAATAAGTGTGCCATCAAAGGGCAATGAGCCAATGGATACCTTTACATGAGCTAAGGCTATTGTATCCAATTGTTTATAATAAAATTTTATATCAGAATAATCGATATTATATGAAATGCTTTGTGTGCCATCATTTATTGAAGAGAGGATAAATGGCTCTGCTATCTTCTTACAAATAAATGTCCTCTCCCCCTGATAACCAGAGCAGCCGAGTTCAATATCAATCATTTTAGCAATTAAAGGGAGCTTGAAATTTAGGAATCCTCCATAAGCCTTATTTTTATCCGCTTCATCAGCAGTTGCGTCTGAGTCAGATATGCCATTGCCGATATAAGCAGCATAGTCTAAGAATATACTTGTGCTAGGAAGGTTAACTTTTCCTAAAAGCTCAATCCCTGTTTGTCGCTGCGGCATGCCAAAAGAAATTAATGGCGTGTTTACCATTAGCGGAACTCTCACCGATGTAACTACAGGGGCGCCATGATCCTGGCTCCAAATGCCATATGGCACCAGGTAACGACCAAGCCTAAGGTTAGCAAAGGAGAGCTTATTCCATTCAAAATATGCCCTTTCAATAAATAATGAGCCATACTTGAATCTTGTTGCCTGACTATCGGAAGTCAAATTATTGTAGGGGGTAATAATTATATGGTCTACTGCATTGCTATCGTCGCCAATGTATACATAGCCATCATCGACAGGGGTTAGTTGCTCATTCCCAGTTGGGGCAAAAAGGAATCTAATCTCGCTAAACGCCAACAGGTCATCGCTAACGTTAAATGAGAAATATAGATTGAAGTTGTTAAGAACAAAGGCGCCATTTTCTTTAAACAAATATTTCATTTGACTCTCTTCCGATTTAAAATCATATTGCACGTATTGAAAATCCATGAAACCAGAGATGTTAAATCGTTGTTCTTTTTCCACTTCCTCAATCAATTCAATACTCTGTGGTGTCTCCTCGTCTCTTTCCTGGGGGTATATTCCATTGGACAACCAGCCTGAAATAAGCGATACAATCCCAGCCAGTAATACTATTTTTTTCATTTTATCTCCCTAATAATCTTGTTAATTATATGTAGGACCTTGACGATGGCGCATAATTCATTATTTTATTTTAATTATATTCCTTTAACTAACATAAATCAATCAATATTCATTTTTAAATATTAATTATTTATACACATGCAAAATCTTTTCGATGTAATGTGTAATTAATATTTTTTATTGATTATTTCATGAAACTGAGTTACAATTCATTTTAAGCTATATAAATAGCTTCTTGAATTAGTTTCACCATCGTTGTTCGGTTGCTAATCAAGCGTTGTGCTTGATTATATCAATTATAGCAATTCTTCGTCCTCATAACAATAATACAGCGCTATATGAATACTAACGCTAGGCTTTTTTATACACAAACCGAAAGGATTAACTCAGATGATTACTGGAGACATGCATGAATGAAGATGCAAATAATGATAGGATATTAATTGTTGACGATATGAAGAGCAACATAGATATTCTATCACATCTTCTTAAAAATGATTATATAATAGACTCAGCCATAGACGGATTGATGGCTCTTGCAAAGGTTAAGGAGAACCACCCAGATTTAATTCTATTGGATGTCATGATGCCAGGTCTTGATGGTTATCAAGTATGTGAAAGGTTGAAAGGAGATGAAGAGACAAATGACATACCAGTAATTTTTATTACTGGCATGGATGAATTTGGTGATAAATCTAAGGCCTTTGAGATTGGCGCAGTGGATTACATCAACAAACCCTTTGATATATTTGAAGTTAAGGCTAGAATTAAGACGCATCTTGCCTTAAAACATGCCACAGATGAGTTGCAAAAACAGGATCAGATTTTTGGAACAGATGCGAAGGAATCCATAGAGGGAAATCATGAGAATCAATTTCATATTTTTCACAGCTTTGGACGCGCTGCGGAATACTGGGATAATAAGAACAGCAATCATATAATACGCATTAGCAATTATAGCTACCTTCTCGCTCGCGCTTATGGGATGAGTGATGAGGATTGTGAATTGCTGCGTCAGGTTAGTGTTATGCATGATGTTGGAAAGATTGCAATCCCTGAGTCTATCCTACTCAAACCTGATAAGCTCGATGATGATGAATGGGAAATAATGAAAACCCATACAGCTATTGGCGAAGAGATGCTATCGGTCTATAACTCTAAACATTTAAGCATAGCTCAACAAATCGCTGCAACTCATCATGAAAAATGGGATGGTTCTGGCTATCCTCGGGGATTGCAGAAAGAAGAGATACCTATAGAAGGTCGCATTGTCGCATTATGTGATGTGTTTGATGCGCTGACCTCTGATAGACCTTTTAGGGAAGCTTGGTCAGTTGAGGACGCAGTTACAGAAATTAAGAAAAGGAGCGGTACACACTTTGATCCAAACCTTGTGAAGGTGTTTATGGAAATATTGGATGACATAATATTGATAAAGAAAAAATATCCTGACTAGAATTATAATTGATTGAATTATTCCATATCATTATCGCAATATTTTTCATTTATAAAAAATATTCTCCTTAAACTTTAACACATATTCCAATATCGAAATTGATGAATATTATGAGAGCTATTAAAAAAACATTAGTTTTTTTCGCCATTAACAGCTAAAATATCGAATTTCCTGCACTTATTAAGCTACAATTCAATTTTTATATTATAATCTCATTGACAATTATTTTTGATAATATTAGGTTACCTCTGATTAAGAAATTTCCCGAAAGACATTCATAATACACATCTCATCACATTAGTGGATATATAAAAGCGTGTTACTATCATCTTTTTTTTGCTAATAAAGCTGCTTCAATTACTAATGCAGACTTACAAAAAAGTGGAAGGGAATGGGATGAGGTTTCTCCTTTAATAATCTGAGAAGTGAATTATCTGGAAGTTCCGAAATGGTATATAATATTTTACTGTAATCATTATTTGAATAAAATAGGGGAAAGAGAGTTGAGTATCCAGATTAATACAAAACCCTTTGGACAGATAAAGGTAGAGAAAAAACAGATTATAGATTTCCCTGACGGGATATTGGGATTTGAGTTTGTTGAAAAATTCGTAATCCTTGACTCAGATGAGAAGTCTCCATTCAAATGGATGCAGGCGTATTCAATACCAGAACTGGCCTTTATTATAATAAGACCAATCGATTTTCTTGTAAAATATGAACTAATAGTATCACAGAATGACATGAAGGCATTGAATGTTGAAAGTGTTGAAGAATTGCTTGTGTTTGCCATTGTTACTATTCCATCTAATCCCTCTGAAATGACAGCAAATCTACAAGGTCCAATAGCAATAAATCCACAAAAGCGAATTGGAAGGCAGGTTATCTCCCTAAGTGATAAATATATAGTAAAACATAAAATTCTAGAGGAGATGAAAAAGCTTGCCGAGGGAGAGAAATAGAATCATGCTAGTATTGGCGAGAAAATTGAATGAGAGCATAATGATAGGTGATGAGGTTGAGTTAGTTGTGATTGACATAAAGGGAGATCAGGTCAAATTGGGGATAAAAGCTCCAAGAAGAATCGCTGTTCATAGAAAAGAAATATATGAAGAGATTCAGCAGGAAAACATCGCCGCATCCAGCTCAGAATTCACACAGGAAACCTTGAAGGACATATCCGATTATTTCAATAAGGGCAAATGAGTCATAATGACTGACATAGGGAATAACCCTCTTACCAATGAGATTATTAAGACACTAAAGCATAAAAACTTAATACCAACCATTCCGGATAAATCAAAAATTCCTCTTCCAGCTATAAACAAAGTAGAATTATATCTATCATTTCATGGGAATGACAGGTGTGCACATTGTATAACCAACTCCGGGCCTCATAGGGGAGAGTCTCTTCATCCAAACCGAGCAAAACAAGTAATTGATAATATCGCAAAATATTCTATATTATCAAGACTTCAAACACTTGATAGGGGTGGCCAGTTTAGGACAATTTATCCCGCGAAATATGAAAAGCTATATATGCGACCCAAACCTCCCAAAAAATTGACAAAAGAAGTCTATCAGGGTTATGCAGATTGTTTAATGGGGAAAAATTATACCTCCATGTGGATAAATGACCAAAGAATCACTCCTCTCAATTTTGGCAGGCCATCGATACGTATTAGTGGGGGAGAGTTCTATACCTGGCCGCATGTGATGGATGGTGTGGAAGTATCGAAAAATGATCGACTGAAATTCCAAAAAGATCTATTGAAATACATTAATAATAGAATTCCAGAATATGATATCTTTATCTTGACCAACGGACGGTTTGCAAAAGACATTCAAAGTGCTAATACAGTCATACAGCATTGGAGTGATCATGAAACCGATAATAGTGGTCGTACACATATCTGTATTTCAATGGACCCCTTTCATCATGCACCATCCAATAGCACCCTAATGGACATGCTTAATCGAATCTGGAAGGCTTGTAGAAAATCGAGAATCGGAACGCCACTTCTATATGGGGTTCCTAATAATAGGATCATGCTCTTAGGTAGGGCTTTAGTCTCCTTTAGTAAAGGCAATGGGAAGAGTATAGAAGTAAAGGATATCACAAAGAATTCCTATTACACCGATGGAAGGATAGAGCTTGATCCAGTTGATCTTATTGCAACTGATGGATGTAATGAATTGAAAGGTTTTATCTGTGAGACCGAATATGGAGCCTTTATAGCCAATAACATCGTAGTATTACCTTCCGGTCATCTTGCATATTGTTGTGCTTGTGTTGGCAATTTTGGTGATTTTATTAACAAACCCCAGGAGACATTACTCAATATTACTACTAATACAATTGCAGTTATGCTTCGACGTAAGCAAACTGCAATTAATATACTGAGTACGGCGGTTGAATTAGATCCTAGTATTAAGCTATTTTTAGATGGAAAGAATAGCGCTGTAACAGGAAGCACATGTTATCAGATGTTAAGTGGAATACGAATACCAAGCGATAAAACATCTGGATTATTATAACAATCTATCGAGTAATTAAGATAAATAATATTATATAGAATTGATAGTATTAGCTACAAAAGAGGACTTGGAACTACTTCTGCTTATAAAATGGTATTCCTAATTCACATTCCTACATAATGATAGGATCAGAATAATGCAAAAATTTGGAATTATTTCAATCAATCTTCTGATAATATCCGTTTTCTTGACTACCCATCAATCAATTTCACTACCCTACACTGAATCATACCTAAGTGAATTATTGGATGAAAATAGTAGAGTAAAGCAACTTGAAGAATACAAGGATAATGAAGAGACAATAAAGCTAAAGCTTGAAATACTAAAGGAGATAAATACCAATAGGTCTCGACATGGTTTAAGATCGCTTAAGCTTGATATTCTTGCTTGTAGGATAGCGAGCAAGACAGCATCAGAGGCTGTTAGGGGCAATTATTTTGGTCATTGGAATCTAAGGGGAGAAAAACCATATCATCGTTATGCATTTGCTGGAGGGATGCATCATGTATCCGAGAATGCAGCGATGAGATGGAGATCAGTCCCAATGGAAAAGAGTTATGAAAATGTACTCAATTTTATTATTGATTCACATATGGCAATGTATAACGAAAAATCCCCACATGATGGACATAGAAAGAATATCCTGAATCCCTGGCACACTCATGTAGGATTAGGATTTTCGTTAATTGAAAATAATTTCAGATATTATGAGGAGTATCTGAATATATATCTTGAGATTGAACCTTTACAAACAAGCATAAGGGCAGGGGAATCTGTAAAGATATCCGGAAGGGTAGCTGCCCCTAATTACGGCATATTCTTTGTGGTTGTATATTATGAACCATTTCCCTCCCCAATGACACCGAAACAGATAGCTCAAAAGAACTCATATTCTGATTTTACTGATTCAAGGGTGGTTAGTCTGCCCTTCTGGAAAATAAACTACGATGATAATAGCAAGCAGTTTCACTTTTCCTTTCAAACCTCAAAGGTGGGTTTATACTATGTACAAATTTATATAAAGAGTGGGCATACCAAAAATGAAAAGAACCGTTTCATTACCACAAAAGGTCTTTCACCTGTTTCTGGGATCGTTATCAAGGCAAATTAGTGAATTACAGATTACATCTTTTATGCCTCACCTAATTTCATTATCTTCTTGATGTAACGGGTAGGATCGTTCTTAAGATTGACTGAAATTGGTCGTGCCAATTTTTTACCATCATTACCGGATAATATACGAACCAGCGGCTTAATATCAGAATATCTCATAACGCTCTCAATTATCGCCACCTCTTTTGTGTTCAGAAGAACAACACTGCCGATTGGATAAATTGGTTTATTTAATAGCAGATACGAAAGATCATTAACAAAAGCCTTAACAATGAAGGGGTTGAAACTTTTCCCTGATAAATCCCATATTTCTAAGACCGCCTCTCTTGGTGTGAGTGATTCCTTACCATCAAGTTTTTCAATAAGATAATCATAATAGTTGCATATTGAAATAATCTTAACAAATTTATGAATAGCTTTATCCTGAAGTCCTCCGGGATAACCGGATCCATCAAAATTTTCATGATGACCTACCACTATATTCAGGATATCTTCTGTGACTCCAGAAGCGGATTCTAAAATCTTATAGCCAAACATAGGATGTTCATGAATTGTTGTATTCTCATAATCATCGTCACTATCAATCTTCCATATTAACTCCAATGGAGTATTGATCTTTCCAATATCATGGACAAAGGCTCCAAGCCCTATCTTTTTGGTATCATTTTCATTTAATCCAAGCTTTTTAGCGAGAATTATGGCCAAGATGCCAACATTAATTGAATGTACATAGGTATATTCATCATAGTTTTTCAATTCAATAAGATTAATCAGGCCAACCTCTTTGGAGTAGACATCATTTATCAAGAGATCAACTACCTTATGTGCATCATTTATATTAGCAGTTTTCCCTGTTTTCACAGATTTTACAAACTGCATCATAAATTCAATGCTCTCTCTTTTGGTATTGTCTGATATTATGTCTGTTACAGGGATGTAATATATCTTTTCTATCTTTTTTTCGTTTAGCTGTTCAAGATCCTCCTCATTCAAGACGTGATACTCTTCGAAGAGGAACTGCCCTGATTCTGTATATATCTTCCCCTTAATAATCATCCCAGGTTTTAAATGTGAGACCTTTAACTCAATCCTTTCATCCTTCTTCTCGTCAGCATTACTCTCTGTGTTCTCGCCCTTCTCTTCCCCTGCTTGAGAAGATTTTTCTGATTCCACTTTTTCTGAATCTTGATTATTTAATTCATTCTCCTTTTCCATTAACGGAACCCCCATTGCTCAATATAGTATCATATTTGTATAAACAATTCAAGAAGAATAACATGCCAATCATTTGAAATCGATTATCATATTCATCCTTTTCTACATATAATCAATAATTATACTGAGCTTTTTATTTAAGGGGTAATATCCAGCATTATATCTGACACCCTCATTTTCTTGAGAAATATTACAAATTATAGATTTAATCTATTATTTGGGAAATAATCGAAACAAAAAGAGTAATTGTTGAAAAAAATGGCAGGCCGAATCTGGAACGGGTAATAGATTTAACAGGAATAGGTGCTATAACTGATATTTACTCTTTTTGGTCACCTTCAGGTTATGATATAGACTCATTTTTTAGAACCTGCTGCGTCTCAGCAATCTCCTTTAAGGTGACCTTCTCTCGAAGTTCTTCCATTTTCTGCATGATCCCCTGGAAGCGCATACCCTCAGCCGCACTTATCCATTCAAGTTGAAGCCGTTCTTGCCTCATACTGAGTTTCTCCATCTTTTTATGTATTCTCTTTACCCTGCGCTCTGTCCAATGATTAGCATCAATATAATGACAATCACCAATATGACAACCCGAAACAAGTATAATGGATGCACCCTTTTTAAAGCCATGCCATATAAACTTTTCAGATACCCTTGCTGAACACATCGTGCGAATCAACCTTGTATTAGCAGGATATTGTAGCCTCGAAATTCCTGCAAAATCTGCTCCTGCATAGGAGCACCAGTTACAGGCGAAGACAAGAATGCGATTTTCAGATTTTTCCTCTAAAATGGAATCAATCTGGGCAATAATCTGATCATCAGTAAAATGATGCATGGTAATTGCATCTTCTCGACATTCAGCAACACAGTTGCCACAACCAGCACAGGCCGCGCTTGTCACATGGGCTGGGATTTTCTTTTTTTTATCTACGCTGATAGCATTGAAAGGGCATGCCTTTACGCATAGACCGCAGAATGTACATTTATCAGGATCAACCTCAGCATTGATCGACTCAACCCTCATCTGGCCCGGATTCATAATGCACATTGCCCGAGCAGCAGCAGCAGACGCCTGGGTTACAGAATCCTTAATGTCCTTTGGCCCCTCTGCGCATCCGCAGTAATATATACCGCGGGTTGCTGAATCAACTGGCTGAAGTTTGGGATGAGCCTCCAGATAAAATCCATCAGAGGTCTTTTGCAGGGCAAGCATCTCCTGTATAACATTCATATCCTCAGGTGATTCGAGGCCAACGGCAAGGACTACCATCTCACTCCTATGAGTCTCCAACACCCTCAAGGCTGTATTCTCAACCGATAGAATTAAATCTTTTGTTTCTGTATCTTCTTTAATAAAACCTGGAAGACCGCGGATATACCTGACTCCCATTCCCTTGCTGCGACGGAAGAGATCTTCGAAACCCTTGCCAAAGGCCCTGATGTCAATATAGAAGACCTTTACCTCCATTTCCGGATAATGCTCCTTTAGCATTATTGTATTCTTAATGGTATTCATGCAGCATACATTTGAGCAATATGGATGACCGCGATTCTGCGAACGCGATCCGACACACTGAATAAATGAAACTGATTTTGGAACCCTTCGATCACTAAGGCGTATGACGTCACCATGGCTGGGGCCTCCGGCATTAATTAAGCGTTCAAACTCAATACTGGTTAATACGTTTTCATAACGAGTATAGCCATATTCATCAAGAATTGCAGGATCATAAATAGCTGTTCCTGTGGCAACGATGATGGTCCCCACATCAAATTCCAGATCTTCATCATTCATATTAAAATCAATACATTTCTTATCGCATTTTTCAATACACTTGCCGCATACAATTGGATTGTGTCCAAGACAATGATCAATATCTATTACATAGGTTGAAGGAACTGCCTGTGGGAATTGAGAATAGATCGCCTTGCGTGTTGAAAGCCCCATATTGAATTCATCCGGTATAAGAACAGGGCAGACATCTATACACTCGCCACAGGCCGAACAATCATCCTTAACATATCGTGCACGCTTATTTATTCTAACATGGAAATTCCCAACATACCCTGTAATCTCTTTAACTTCACTTAAAGTAAGAAGTGTAATATTCGGATGCCGACCGGCATCAGTCATCTTTGGACCTAGAATTCATATAGAGCAATCCATGGTTGGAAATGTCTTATCCAACCATGCCATAATGCCTCCAATGCTCGGCTCTTTTTCTACAAGGATAACCTTATAACCTGCATTTGCAAGATCGAGAGCTGACTGTATGCCAGCAACGCCTCCGCCAATAACCAAGGTCGATTTTTTGATCTTTAATTCAGTGTCAGTGAGCGACAAGAGGAACCTGGATCTAGAAACAGCTGAATTGATAAGGTCTTTTGCCTTTGCTGTAGCCTCCTCACGGTTATGACTGTGAACCCAGGAACACTGCTCTCGGAGATTGGCAATCTCTAAAAGGTAAGGGTTAAGTCCAGCCCCTTCAAGGCATTGACGAAAAGTCGTTTCATGCAGTCTTGGAGTACAGGAACCTATTACAATCCTATTGATCCCATTTTCGATGATATCCCCTTTAATCTGATCCTGACCAGGTTCGGAACAGAGGTAGGTGATATCCTTTGCTAATACTACATCTCTCAAATGAGAAGCATATTCTGCAACAGCGCGGCAATCAACAGCCCCCTCAATATTGAAGCCACAATGACAAACATATACCCCTATCCGTATCTCTTCAATATTATTTGTTTCTTCCATTGACGCTCCTTCTTATCGTTAGGTTAATATGATAATAGTTATACTGTCCATTCAATTTGATCCGCTAAAATACTAACAAGGTCCTTTATCTCAAAATTAAAATACTCATCATTTATCGGATCTCTTTTCGCACACATAAGATGAATCATACATTTGGGGCATGCTGTAATCAACATATCTGCATCAGTTTTCTTTGCCTCTCTAAGTCGACTCACCTGAATCCGCTTGGAATAGGCATCACAATTGATATAGCAGCTTGTACCACAGCAAATGGCGCTTCTTCCTGAATTCTCCATTTCATTTAATTTGAGTTCAGGTATCCTCTTAAGTAAATTCCTAGGTTCATTATATCGCTCAAGAAAACGTCCAAGCCTACAAGGATCCTGAAAGGTTATTCTGTTATCTAATGGTTTCAATGACTTTCCACCCTTTTTGATCTCATTTTCCAGAAGGTCAATGATAAGTGTAATTTTAATATCGAATTCAGGGATACACTCTGGCATATATTTAGTTAGTGTAAGATAACATTCCGGACATGATACAACAATCTCTTCAAGCTTTGCAGCTTTAAAAGCCTCATAATTCAATCTACAAAGGCTCTCAAAATTTACGCGATCCCCTGTCCAGAGAAGATCATGGCCGCAACAGCGTTCCTGTTCTAATAATACAGGTTCTATGTCAAGAAAATTCAGCAGTCTGATACTGTCCCTAGCAATAGCCAGCGTATCAACTTCAAGGTATGAGAAGAATACATCAAAGTATGGAGCACAACCTACAAAATATGCTATGGGTCCTGAATCAGAAACACGCAATTTGGGCACAACCCAATCTAACCTTTTCTGTACTAAGTCTGGCGAGGTCATCATTCTCATCCATGAATGAAGAGCCCCATCATGTGAACGAAAACCCTTAAGTCCCTTATCCTCAGCCAACAGGGTTCGCATCTCCAGAATAAAATGACTAAAGTCAACAGCTGAGGGGCAACGCTCTTCGCAAAGACCACATGTAAGGCATTCCCATACCTGATTTTCGATAAAGGCTTCATCATCGCGCTCTGATATCAGTTTATGAGCAACCAACCAGGGTGAATATTCCTTACCGGTTAAGAGACGCGGACAGGATGCAGAACATTTGCCACATTCAAGACATTGATACAGGTTGTATTTTTTCAATATCTGGTCTATTCTTGGATCTTCAAGGCTCACGATGCTTCACGCTCCTGTTTTGGTTTAGCTGGGTTCTGACCCATGCTTTCTATTTCTCGAGAAAATTCCCATAAAGCTGCAACCATTTCCTCCTTCTCATGTGCGAGGAAACTCCTCTCAATAAGCCTTTTTTGACCAATACCTATCAGTCGTAAAATTCTACGCGCCCTTGCTACATTTGAATGTCCCACCTCAGGGCCTGGTCCATACCGGCAATCTTCATCCTTGCATTCAAGAATGACAACCCCATCTGCACCATATTCAAATGCTCTAAGAATTAAAGCCTGATTTATTCTACCAATACACATCACTCGTTTAATTCGTAAGTTTGGAGGCATAATCATCCCTGCCATGCAGGCTGCATTATAGCAGGCCCATGGGCTCCAATTGCAGCAAATTCCTAGCAGATTAGCTCTTTTCATTATCCTGCTCCCAATTTAATGTACGCGTAAAGACTTCAGTCAACAGCTTATTTGAGTAATAGGGCATATCCATGGCAGTAACAGGACATCGCCCCACGCATCCACCACAACCAACACAGTTATGACGAAGGATTTCTGAATGATATATACCATCCGGCCCGGCTACCATCTTTATTGCGCCAAAGGGACATATATCCTTGCAGCGACCGCAACCCCTGCAAAGCTCAACATCTATCCTAGGACTGAGTTCATGATCCTTTAAGAAGGATTCAACTGAGGCTTTTGCAACCTGCGCAGCCAACGCTGTGCCTATTCCAGGGGCATTGATCCTCTCCAATGTCCTTGAATGAATCCTATAAAAACCGGGTTGTGGCGTATGAAAAAAAGAAAAATTATAACGATATATTTTTTTCAATCCCATCATCTCCTCCTGTATAGCTAATGAGAGGAGATGGTTGTCCGTTAGGCAAATCATATCCGCTTGCCAACGTCCCTGTTTGCCATTTTGATTATATATAACTGTAAAATCGCCAATGTGCCCTTTTATTTCTTCAATAACGGCTTCCTTGACATGATCAATTGATCTGCCAAAGTCCATATCTAATCTTCGATCTGTAATTTCTTCCGGTAGCATTACATCTTTAGCAAGTCTGCATTGATGAACCAAACGTACTCGAAAATCCTGCTGATCAAGATTAATTGCACAGTTGATGCCAATTTCCGATCCACCGAGTATCAGTATATTATTGCTGATTTCAGTAAAGCCCTGATGTAATTTTTCTCTGTAATTTGTCCTAATAAAGGCATTGCGGAGCATATCGCGTGAAAATTCCATCATTTCATCAATAGTCAGATTCCCTATGTTGAGATTATCCTTTAGGTTAATCATTTCAAACTGGCTTCGTTCAAGCTTGAGGGTGTCAAAAAGATGTATTCGTGCACGCGTTCGCTGATCATTACATGAAATGCATTGAAACTCAAGAGGACAGCAGACACAGGAGGCGACAATTCCCCTGGTGAGTCTATGTTTCTTAAAAGATTTTGCTATACGCTCAGCTCCCTTTGGATGGCAGCATGAAACGATAAGTTCGCTATGTTTTACCTGAGGTATCTTCGCTAACATATCCATGATCTGATTTAATACTACAGGGGAAGCCATAGTACCGTTGCATGTGCATAGGAAAACCCCTATGTCTAAAATCCTTGGCACATCATGTTCATAACCTATTTTTTGTATTGCTGATTCACGTAGGTTTGCTGCTCTTACCATTGCTTGACCTGCTAATGAACTACCAGCAATCATTAGGTTTAATAGATCATTTTTCTCAATATCTTCGTCAATATGATAAATTCCTTCAGAATAGTCTAAAGACAAATGATTCATCTCATCCTCATCAGCAATGATGATGCCCGGACTGAGGATTCGGACCTTCTTAGGTTTTACGAAATGATCAATTGCGCTAATTTCACCGCAGGCAGTTTCACAGGCACGGCATTCACAGCATAATCCGCATTGAAGACACCTCTTTGCCTCTACTATGGCCTGTTCTTCAGTTAATCCAAATTCTACTTCCTCAAAATCGTTACGTCTAACTTTCGGTTGACGCTGGGCAGGTTCCGGTCGCCTCTGTGTTAAAATTTTTTCAGAAATATTTATATAATCGCCAACTCCGCGTGAACTGGCAGTAAGTTCAGTATCATCAACAGGCTCTTTAGTGAGATACTCTATTATGCAATAAGCCGCACGCCTACCCCCTGCCATGGACTCGATTACAGTCAAAGGCCCTGTCACAGCATCTCCTGCAGCGAAAACTCCCTCCCAGGAGGTGCATGACCGCGCATCAACAGATATCCTACCTCGGTCGTCTGTTTGAATCTTACCTGCAAGACCTTCATCCACTAAATGTGATCGCTGACCGATGGCTGTGATAACTGTATCAACATTAACTATATGCTCTGAACCCTTAATTGGCTCCGGCCGTCTTCTTCCGCTTTTGTCAGGTTCTCCAGGTTGCATGCGTATAACCTCAAGAGCACTAATCCTCCCATTCCCCATAAGCATTCTCACAGGCAAGACAAGAAATTCAAAATGTACACCCTCCTCTTCCGCTGCAATAATCTCATTCTCATCAGCTGGCATATCCGATCTTTCTCTTCGATAATATATGGTCACACTCTCCGAACCAAGCCTAATAGCCGTTCTTGCCGCATCTATCGCTGAATTGCCCCCACCGATGACAGCAGTATGCCTGCCAATTTCAACCCTCTCTCCCAGATTAAGAGTCCGAAGCATCTTCACAGCACCTAATACGCCTAGCGCATCCTCACCTGGAATATTCATCTTTAAATCACAGTGCGCCCCGATACATAGCAACACAGCGCTGTATCCCTGATCAAAAAGATATTCAACTGATTCAACTCTGCTATTTATCTTAATATCCACCCCTGTATCTATAATGGCATCTATTTCAGCTTTCAGGATCGATCTTGGTAGTCGAAATGCATTTATTCCATACCGCAGCATGCCGCCAGGCTCTGAAAGTGCTTCAAATACGGTGACAGGAAAACCAGCACAATTAAGATGATAGGCAGCGGTTAATCCACCAGGACCAGAACCAATTACAGCAACGCGCTCAGATCGCCGTGGTTGATCTATCATTGTAAGCTTGGGATGGTCGATCCTCGCCTCATAATCTGCAAGAAAACGCTTTAATGCCCGTATGGCAACAGCATCGTCCAATTCACCTCTTCGGCATGACACTTCACAGGGATGATGACATACCCTGCCGCATATTCCTGGAAGAGGATTATCCTGCCTGATAATTGCAAGGGCCTCATCAAAACGATGAGCTGCAATCATTGCCATATAAGCCTGTACATTGATATTTAATGGACATTCTATTCTGCATGAGCTGAGCATCCTTTTGTCTAGTTCAAGTGCACGGGATGGGCAGTAAGAGGGTGTTCGCATTAGCGGAGGATTCTCACTCTCATTAAGAGGACATACCTCCATACACTTCCCGCATCCAATGCATAAATTATAATTTATATATTGAGGCTCAAGCACTACTGTTGACTTAAAGCCATTCCTATCTTTTGTAATGGAGACTATCTTTGATTGGGTCAATGGTGTTACAAGGGGATGACGAGTTACCCTCAGATATAGCGGCCTGAACTGGTAATTCAGATCTCCAGGGAATTCAATAAAATCATCCCTTTGTTCAGAAAGTTTGAGAAAATGATGTTCCCTTGTTACCCAAACCACAGGGATTCCCGATTGTGCAAGGTCTTCTGCAACCTTGAGGGGGCCATAACCTGAACCCACAAGAAGAACCGCATTCCTGCGTTCCTTATATTTTTCTTTTGGGATCACTGAATACCTCGTCTTTTCTCCTGCATAGTATAGCTTTTCAGGATTTCCATCCCATATTCACGTCCTCTGTCAAAAGCTATACTGTTCATCTCCTTCGTTTTAGCTGGCACTGAGATAAGAACAGCCTTACATAATGAATCAGCGCAGATGACCTCACTTAATGCTGAGAAAAAACCGAGAATAACAATGTTTGCCATCATTTTGTTTCCTAACTCTTCAGCAAAGCGCGTTGCCGGTATATTATATAATTTCCAGCTTTCATCAGGTTGAGAGACTGTAACAAGATCAGAATCCCAGATTAGGAGTCCACCCTTGATTAGGGATTCCCTATTTTTATTAAAACCCTCATGGCTCATGCATATAAGAATTTGCGGATTCTCAACATAAGGGAAGAGTATCTCCTCTTCACTGATTACAACCTGGGAAGAACATGAACCACCCCTGGCTTCAGGTCCATAGGATTGTGTCATAGTAGCAAATTTATTATCATAAAGGGTCGCGGCTTTCCCAATAATGTTGCCAGTAAGGACAATCCCCTGGCCTCCAAATCCTGATATTAGTATCTCCTTTTCTGTCTGTTTACTCATTTCATAATCCCATTGTTCGTTTCTCATGAAGATCTAGCCCTAAATCTAGATTAGGCCAGTCCCCTAATTCACGACGATTTATTTGTTCATAATTATCAAGGAATGTCGGACGCTCGATATCAACGAACTCTCCGACAACAATGTTTTTATTGAAGTCCACAACAGCCTCTTCTGGATTGATATTATTCTTGATTATGGATTTTTCATGATAAAATTTTATTATATTTAGTGACTTGCGCATTTTATTATGTCGGCCAAAAGACGTTGGACATGGAGCCAGTATCTCAATAAAACTAAAACCGTTTTTCCTCATTGCTTTTGTGATTGAATCGGTCAGTCTTCGGATATGAAGTGATGTCCACCGGGCAACATACACAGCTCCGCAGGTTGATGCTAAATGGCAGGAGTTAAAGGGCTCTTCTGGATTTCCGATCATGCTAGTGGTTGTTTTGGCACCAAAGGGGGTACTTGGAGCCATCTGTCCGCCAGTCATGCCATAATTGAAATTATTTACGCAAATAATAGTAAGATTGATATTTCTTCTTGCGGCGTGAATGAGATGATTCCCCCCAATCGCAAATAGATCTCCATCACCAGATGCCACGAGCACAGCGCCATCAGGTTTAGCGAGTTTCAACCCAGTAGCAAATGGAATAGCCCTTCCATGTGTTGTGTGATATGAATCCAGCTTAATATAACCTGCCATCCGACCTGTGCATCCTATTCCGGATACCAATGCAATATCTTCGAGTGCATAATCCGATTTTTTGATAGCTGAGATTACACAACTGAAGACAGTTCCAATACCACAACCAGAACACCAGATATGAGGTAATCGGTCAGTGCGTAATAATTCATCCTGAGGATGAGGGATCTGTCTTGATTTTCTTTTTTTGCTGTTCATCATTTCTCCTTACATATTTTCAATCGCCTTCAGAATTGCTGATGGTTTAATTATTGATCCCCCTGCATGCGGCACGAGGGTGACAGGGCAACGACCACCTACACATCGTTCAAGTTCGAGAACTACCTGTCCATAGTTTATCTCCGGCATTATCATCCCACGAACACTGCTTGATAGGTCTCTTATCATCTCTTCAGGAAAGGGCCAGACAGTATTAAGTTTTATAAGTCCTACCTTGATATTATTAGATCTGGCTTCAAAAATTGCCTTTTTTGCTGATCTGGAACTAATTCCATAAGCGACAACAACAATATCAGCATCATCCATTTCAAAAAAATTGTAATCAATTATTTTATTGGCATTATTACGTATTTTGTTAACGAGTCGTTCCAACATCTGTTTTTGAGTATCTGCGTCCATACCCGGATAGCCGCGTTCATCATGCGTTAAGCCTGTGATATGCACACTGTAACCATCCCCGTAACATGCCATCGGTGCTATCCAGTCGGATTCAGGACTAAAGGGCAGGTATCTATCAGGAGAGACCTTGGGCTTTTTTCGATTAATACATTCAATTTTATTCTCCTCCGGTATCACTACCCTCTCATTCATATGACCAACAACTTCATCTGACATAATTAGAACCGGAATCCTGTATTCTTCGCTGAGATTAAATGCCCTAATAGTAAAGTCGAACATCTCCTGAGGAGAGGAGGGGGTTAGTGCAATTATCTCATAATGACCGTGAGATCCCCATCTTGCTTGCATCATATCAGCCTGAGACACAAGGGTGGGGAGTCCGGTACTAGGTCCGCCACGCTGTACATTGCAGACAACACAAGGCGTTTCAGTACAGATCCCCAGACCAATATTCTCAAGCATAAGCGATAGACCAGGACCGGAGGTGCTGGTCATAGCCTTTTTGCCGCCCCAGCTTGCGCCAAGGATAGCAGCCATTGAAGCCATTTCATCTTCCATCTGTATATAAATTCCACCAACCTCAGGTAACCTTTTCGCCATGCGTTCTGCTACCTCTGTGGCAGGGGTTATCGGATAACCGCCAAAAAAACGGCATCCTGCCGCAATAGCACCTTCAGCACAGGCTTCATCCCCATTCATAAAGTATACTCCTGTCATTACAGACTTGCCTGCCAATTTAATCCTCCCTATTGATTGAATATCATATTATCATTTTTTATAATTTTTAAATTATCATTATAGTATATTTGTTTTTATTTCTTCTTGGCTTCAACTGAAAATATGGAAAATTCTGGACAAATTGCCTCGCAAAAATGGCAATTGACACATCTCTTCTCGTCAACGACTTCTGGATAATGGTAACCCTTGATATTAAAGGATGATGACATCTGTAAAACATCACGAGGACAATATTCAATACAGAACTCACAACCCTTGCAACGCTCTTCAATGATTATTAGTTTTCCTTTACTAACTTGAATGCTATCCTGATCGAGAGGGGGTCTCCAATATCTCATACTTACTCCCTTAGTGAAACCGAAATGTTAATATATTTTAATAATTACGGAAATTCTAAAAATAATGATATATAATAACTAAAAATAATACATTATGCATTGTTCTAATTTATACCAAAATAAAGTCAATCCATTATTATCTAATACAGATAGCTTTAATGTATTTACAGCGCTCAATATTATTAAGTAATTCTCATAAAATATAAAAATTACTTAATCCATTTAACAAATACCTAATTTTATACTTTTTATAGGTGCATGGTTTATCCTTGACATTCTTATTAATGAATGTTTTTTTAAGTTTTTGCTGCTATACATATTATTGTTTAAAATTGGGCATTTAGATACTTGAAAATATTGAATTTTATTATACAAAGGGCCTTTGGAAAAACAAAAAGCACGTCAGGTTCTTTCTCGCTATACCTCAATGATCCTTGTCCTTATCGTTGTGATAGGGATTAGTGTTATAAGCACGCGCATTCTTGGTGCAAATGTATATGGAAATCTATAATTTCTTCAAATTTTTTTTACATTTGTTGCAAGCTTTCTAACCATAGGTCTATTTGTTTCTGGAAAGGGATTAATGCCAATAATTTTTACCTTGGAGTTGAGTATGATTAATAAATTGATGAAGGGTTCTCTCATCCACTTAACAGTCCTTGTTTCTATAATAGTCTTGTCGATTATTGCTTTTTTCATTAGCAACTCCTATTTTTATGCACAAAGGGTGAAAAATCCTTCATCAATAGCGAAAGGTAATAAAGGGATGGTAGTGTCAGCCCACCCTCTGGCATCTCAAGTAGGCATAGATATTCTAAAGAGGGGTGGTAATGCATTTGATGCTGCAATTGCAGTACAGTTTGCACTGGCTGTGGTATATCCTCGGGCTGGGAATATTGGTGGTGGCGGTTTTATGGTATATCGTACATGCAAAGGTAAAATAGGATCGTTAGATTTTAGAGAGCGGGCTCCACTCTTAGCGGATTCCTCCCTCTATTTGGATAAAAAGGGCAATGTATCGAAGGGATTAAGTCGTATAGGAATTTTATCAGTTGCAATACCTGGCACAGTAGATGGAATGGTCAAGTTACACCGTAAGCTGGCATCCCTTCCCTTTCACGAGCTTTTGCAGCCATCCATAAGGCTTGCTTCATCAGGATTTAATATTACCGCTAATCAGGCCAAATATTTTAATAAGTTCAGAGAAAAATTTTTAAAGTTTAATTCGCCTGATTGTCCCCTGCTCACCCAGGATAAGTGGGAACAGGGCGATCTTTTGGTTCAAACTCAACTCGCCAAGACATTACAACTAATTCAAAAAAAGGGTAGAGAGGGATTTTATAGTGGTAGTACAGCGAAGTATATTATTGCTCAAGTGAAAAGGAACAGTGGAATAATAACGAGTAAGGATCTGGCGCAATATCGCTCTGTTTGGCGCACCCCTGTCACAACAGATTACAAAGAATACCGTATTATCACTATGCCTCCGCCCTCTAGTGGAGGAATTGCCCTTGTTCAGCTATTGCAGGGGTCAGATAGGGTTGCAATCGGTCGGTTTCAGCACAATAGCGCTGAAGCCATTCACCTTATGACAGAGCTTGAACGACGGGTGTTTGCAGATAGGGCAACCTATCTCGGTGATCCGGATTATTATAATGTTCCCACTCCAAAATTGATCAGTTCACACTATATTAACAATCGTTTTAAGGGGATCAACGCTTCAAAAAAGACTCCCTCAGAACAAATTAGGAAGGGTTACTCGCGGCAAATAGAGCATTTTGAAACTACACATTTTTCAATTGTAGATCAATGGACAAATGCTATTGCGATTACAACTACCCTAAATGGCAATTTCGGATCTAAAATAATGGTTACTGGGGCTGGGTTTTTTCTAAATAATGAAATGGATGATTTTAGCATTAAACCTGGTGTGCCCAATCAATTTGGCTTAATTGGAGACCTTGCCAATTCCATCGAACCCGGGAAAAGGATGCTGAGCAGCATGACACCCACAATTGTAGAAAAAAATGACAAACTTTTTCTTGTGTTAGGTTCACCGGGGGGACCCACCATTATCACAAGTGTATACCAAATATTACTAAATATTGTTGAATATAATATGAGTCTTAAAGAAGCAGTAACCGCAAAAAGAGTCCATTCCCAATGGCAACCGGACTACATCTTCCTTGAACGAGGTAGCGCCTCATCAATAGCGCTTATCAAGCTCCTATTGAGGGGGCACATCCCCCTTACATATCCTTTCTTTTCGTTATCCTTAGGAAAGGTTGAAGCGATCCAAATCATGCTTAATAAAACCTTTGTTGGTGTAGCAGATAGCATGCGCGGCGTGGATGATCTTGCTCTAGGTTATTAATGAAAGGGTTTAGGGAAATTGAGAATCCTGAATTGGTGCTGAGCTATTGATAAAAGTTGTAAATGATAGTAGATATATTATTGAAGTGATCACTATTCAAGAACTATAGGATTTGATAATTAGTAATGAACTAAACTGAAAAGTCTATGACTATTTCAGTTCTTCACTACTACGCCCATCAATGGGTATATACTCTTTATCGAATGGACCGTTATATACAGCACGCGGTCGGAATATTCGGTTATTCTTTAGGTATTCCTGCACCCTTGCAGTCCATCCTCCCACACGGCTTACAGCAAAAATCGGAGTAAACATATCTATTGGAATTCCCAAACAGGAATATACTATACCCGAATAAAAATCTACATTTGGGAATATTTTTTTTTCTTTCCCCAACTCTGACACCACTCTTTCTTCCAACTTCTGAGCAGTAGAAAACAGGTTCAAATTCTCTTTGTTGCCCTTGGCTAGATATTCCGCTAGGGGTGAAAGCACTCTTGCCCTTGGATCATAGGTTTTATACACTCGATGTCCGAATCCCATTATCCTCCGTTTAGCCTCACGTGCTTTGTCAAACCAAGAATCAACATTTTCAGCGCCGCCAATCTCAAGAAGCATCTTAAGCACTTGCTCATTAGCACCACCATGAAGGGGTCCATTAAGAGCGGAAATTCCCGAACCCACAGAGAAATAGATATCTGATAGTGTGGAAGCCACGACCATAGCGGCAAAAGTGCTGGCATTCATTCCATGATCAGCATGAAGTATAAGAGATACATCCATAATTCGCTCTTCTACTGGACTTGGCCGCCGTCCATTCATCATATAGAGGAAGTTAGCTGCATGGCTAAGCTCAGGATCCGGTTCAATCGGCAGATTTCCATGACGAAGCCTTTTAACAGCAGCAGCAATAGTAGAAACTCCGGCAATAAGATGATAGCATGACTCATATCCAATGGCTGAATGAAAATTATTTTCATACTCGGTCTTGTCAAGACCTTCTTTAAACTCATAGATTGCATGCTCTTCTCCCCTTGGAGGGGTTTCCATTGGGATTGAATCCTCATCAGCGCTTATGATTTCTGATTCAGAAATGTTTGGCACATATAAATCCTGGTCAACATCAGTAAATTCTTGACGCAAAAGATTTGTTCCAAGTCGAAGAGCGCCCATTGCATTCATCTTTTCAACCGGGAAACTCATTAGCAATCGTGTAGTATTAGGAGTGTTGCGATATTGAATAAGTTTATTCTTGAAAATATCCAGTTGCTCTGTTGAGGGGAGATGTCCATGTAGAAGCAGATAGCATACCTCCTCAAATGAGGAATATGCACATAAATCAAATATATCATAACCCCAATAAATCAAAGATCCCTTTGAACCATTCACATACCCTACATTCGTTTCACATGCAATGGCCCCTTCGAGCCCGGGTCCAACAATACACTCTACAGGCCATTTAACTATTTTAGTAAATTCCGGCTCATGATTTCCCTTTGTTTCCTTATGCACCTTTTTGCTGGCTTTGAGTATCAATTCAGTAATTCTGTCTGAATTCCTATCCATTATCTTCTCACCCCCTTATCTCCTTTAGTAATAATATTGAAGCTAAATATATTTAGCTTTTTATTAAAGTCAATACAAAATAATACTAACTAATAGTTTAGCCCTTATTCAGAGATCATATACAGAAAGAGATTTTACCATCTATTGATAAAAAGATTATATTGTTGCAATAGTGTTATATCCAAATTAATCCATATCAGATAATCTATATCTGAAGGCATTTTTCATTGAGGTATTGATTTGGATTAAGTTCGCTTGTTTATCCAACCCTTTTAAGTTTTTTCTCCTTTAATAACCTTATTGTTTCCTCTTGAATTTCTCTATCTAGGGGTAGGTATTTGTCAAATTCCATAGAATAATTTGCTCTACCACTGGAAAGATTTCTTAGTTGGGTTGCATAACCGAACATCTCTAATAATGGCACAAATCCACTAATCTTCTGAGAGCCTTTCCTGAACCTTCTCATCGATTCAATCTTGCCTCTACGTTTATTAAAATCCCCAATTACATCTCCAATATAATCATCAGGAATATTTATTTCAATCTTCATCGTCGGTTCTAATAGTATTGGGATGGCTTTATTGAATGCTTCCTTGAAGCATAACTCTCCGCAGGTTCTAAAGGCCATATCTGATGAATCTATGGAATGAAAACTTCCATCAAGAAGAACTACTCTTACATCAATTATTGGGAATCCCACAAGCACTCCATCCTCCAATACTGATCTGACTCCCCTCTCCACTGATGGTATAAATTCTGCAGGTATTACTCCCCCCTTTATGTGATCAATAAACTCAAATCCCTTACCAGCATTTGGTTCCACTCTCATTACGCAATGAGCATATTGACCCTTGCCTCCAGTTTGCTTCACATATTTTGTTTCAGCCTGAGATTCAGTTGTTATGGTTTCTCTAAAGGCAACAGAAGGCGCGCCTGTAATAGTTTCAACCCCAAATTCACTCTTCAACCTGTCAACAATTATCTCAAGGTGCAGTTCACCCATTCCGGATATTATTGTTTCATTAGTTTCACCGTCTACTCTGACATTAAATGACGGATCCTCCATGTCCAGCTTTCTCAAGGCTATTCCCAGCTTCTCGGCTTCATTTGTCGCATCAGAAGCTACCTGAAGTTCAATCACAGATGGTGGAATAAAGATTGACTCAAGCAGAATGGGGCTACTCTGGTCACATAGGGTGTCTCCTGTTTTAGTGTACTTCATCCCAATCAAGGCAACAATGTCGCCAGGCGATGCGTGGCTAACATCCTCCCTCTCTTTAGCGTGTATTTTAAGTATTCTTCCAATTCTTTCGGTTTTCTCCTTTGATGCGTTATATACCTTCATCCCGGTTTTTAGCTCGCCTGAATATATCCGTATAAAGGTTTGCTGGCCCACGTAGGGATCATGAATCAGCTTAAATGCTAGGGCGCAAAAGGGATCATTAGTAGAGGGGTGCCTCGCATGTGATTTATTTATATCATTAATATCCATACCAATGACAGCTCCCACATCAATTGGTGATGGAAGATAATCAATAATTGTATCCAATATTACTTGAACACCCTTATTCTTGTAAGCTGAACCGCAGAAAACAGGCGTAATCAAAAGCTTGAGTGTGGCCTCACGCGCCGCTTTTATAAGAAGGTCCGCAGGAGTTTCATCTTCATTTACATATAATTCCATAATGTCTTCATCATAATCCGCCAATTTTTCGACCAGAAACTCTCTTGCCCTTTCGCACTCTTCCTCGTATTCTGCTGGGACATCCATTACAATCCTGTTAAAATCCTTAAAAATAATCGCCTTTCTTCTAATTATATCAATTGAGCCTTGGAAATTATCCTCAGAGCCGATGGGAATGTGTAATGCGATTGGATTGGCATCGAGATACTTATCCATCTGATTGAGGCACTCATGAAAATTTGCACCGATCCTGTCCATCTTATTGATAAAGGCAATCCTTGGCACCTTGTATCTATCTGCCTGGTTCCATACGGTTTCACTCTGGGGCTCAACACCAGCAACTGCACAAAAGAGGGCTATCATGCCATCAATAACCCTGAGAGATCGCTCAACCTCAACGGTAAAGTCAACATGACCTGGCGTATCAATAATGTTAATTTGGTATTCATTCCATTTGCATGAAATAGAAGCAGAGGCTATTGTAATCCCCCTCTCTTGTTCCTGTTTCATGAAATCCATTGTTGCTTGGCCGTTATGCACCTCCCCTATCTTTCTAGTTGTTCCGGTAAAATATAACATCCTTTCTGTTAGTGTGGTCTTTCCCGCATCTATATGTGCAGCTATTCCTATGTTTCTAATTTTTTGAAACGGCATTTTTATGCTCCTTTAGTAAAATAATCTCTTCCTAATAGAATTATAGAAAATTATGAAGGTTAATTTCTACAAATTTATGTAATGTATTATAATTCCATTGCATTAAAATGTTAATTAAATATTAACATCATCTAAACAAGATGTCAATTGTCCCACCCTTCAGCATCTTGATATAAGCAGGTTGCTTCTATGTTAAAGTGTTGATAGAATCAATTGAATAGCTTTTATGCTATGAAGTGAAGCCTAATAAAGAATAATCTACAGAGGTCAAAACATTGTTAAAACTCACAGAATAATTATATCTTTCTCTTCGACTATAAGTCATAATAGAGGTAATATATCTCAATTATTTCTATTGCGACTTATAAGTAAATCATTATGTATTATATTTTATATTTCTATATTAATAAAACATAAACATTCGTAAGATTATAAGGGATGACCATCCTTAATACCATAAAATAATATGTCAACAAATTAATTATAAAGCTATTCCTATTAGCCCAAGGGCGCACTTTAATTATTAGGGCAGTTCATGCAGCTTTATACTTTTTGATAAGCCCATGGACAAGATAATCCTTTAATTTCAAATCATCCCAGAATTTTTCCCAGCAGCCTTCATAGTATTTACAACGAAGTCGTATTAATGCGTTTGCGTGTGAGATCGTCCACTGCATACCATATAACTTTAAACGCTGACCAACGATATATTTATTAGCGCTCTCGATTGCCTCACTTCCAATATTGTATCCTTTTGCTCGATATTCATCATATTTCATATGATCTTTATTGCTTACATAATAACTTCGTAATTTAAAAAGTGATGTTTTTCCACCCTTGCGTGACAAGGCTTCCTTGGATATACTGGCAATCACAGTATCAACATTGCCGTTCCATAATAATGCCTTTAATGGCCTTACCCATTCCTCACATCGTTTTGTGTTATTTTCTCCAAAGAGAATACGTGCAGTATCCCATAAATGTTCCACTGCATGATACCAATCTAATATTTGAACTGCATCGGGGAAATAATCTTCTTTGAATTTGTTGATCTATACAGCGCCATCTCCCAGAATTATTACTTCCTCGGTTTTTTTGCCCCTTGCTCAAGACTTTGTGCGTAAAGCATCTTTTTGAATTTATCAACTCCTTCACCAAGACTACTTACAAAACGCTTATTCTGTATTTCTATCCTTTCTCTCCCATTATTACTCTTTTTGTATACGATATCAGTGTCTTTGTACACAATAACCAATTTGTTTTCCTTATAAACTACCTTTTTATCACCACAGATCGGGACCATAGCGCCATCCGTCTGGATATATATATGTTCTGGCGCTTCTGCATCTTTGCATAAATTATAGGGATATCGCCCTTTTATCCATGCATCATGATATAGTTTAGAGCCTATTCGATGAGTTATTCCTTCAATGCATGTTTCGCTGACATCTAACATGAGAAGTTGTGATAAAAAATTTTTAGTATGCTCAAATGGTATAAACGATGCTGCAAGACTTATAGCTTGAGAACATCGTTTACTTGGCATACTCCTTGACAGTTCAAGAACTGTGTCAGCAGCATAAACATGCTCCATACATTTAATGCATACATAATGTTGACGGTAAATAATTATTTCTCCAGTAGTACTTAAAATTATTCTTTTGACTTTACCCTTATTTCTCAACCTTCCCTGACAACAGGGATATGTTTTTTTTTACCATATTCTTAAGCTTCAAGTTCGGTAATCTTCTCTAACTTTTTTGTTTATATCGTTTTCCGATATCGAGTACTTTGCCTTCAGGCTCATAAAATGTGCATGGCTTACCATTATTTTTTATTGTGATCGATTCAATCTTTTTTTCCATTAAATCTAATAGTTCATTCTTAATCTCTTCTGGTAATCGTTTTTGTTGCTTGTTCCATGAATATCCCTCCCTGTATAATTTATTTAAGGGACATAATAATATACTGCTGAAAAATTAATAACATCTTTATCAAAAAATGCCCTAAAAATTAAAGTGCGCTCCCCAAATATTTGTGGGTATCGGGGAATTTTTTGTTGACAGGCATTGCGAAATCAAGTAGGATGCGATTTCTTGTGTCACAGTAGACTGACCAGTCAGTCTACTGTGAAGAGAATAACCGGGGGGATTGAAATGTCAAATGATAAACAAAATTATTATTTAAATGAAGGTATAGCTATCATAGGTATAGGTTGCATATATCCAAAAGCATCAAATAAGGATATTTTTTGGGAGAATATTATTAATAAAGTAGATGGAATTAGAGATGTTCCGAAAGATAGGTGGGATGTTGATGTCTATTTTCATGAAGATAGAAATGTGCCGGATAAGACCTATCAGAAGATTGGTGGATTCGTTGATGAAATCGATTCAAAAGAGATATCTATCAAATACAAGATCCCACCAAGAACTGTTGAAGCTATGGACAGGTCGCAGAGATACGCAATTTTGGCTGCTGGCGAGGCATTGATAGACTCTGGGTATGATGAGAAGGATTTTGATAGGGAAAGGACAGCTGTAGTAATTGGGAATTCTATGGGAGGCGATCAGATAGATTATACTAACCTGAGAGCCTTTTTTGGTGATATTGAAGATAACCTTAGGAGGTGTAACAGTTTCTCTAATCTTGATTCAAGTCTTCGTGCAGAGATAATAGAAGAGTTTGAGAAACGCGTTAAGGGTGGTTTGCCTGTGATTACTGAAGATTCGATGCCAGGCGAACTGGCAAATGTGATCTCTGGCAGAATTGCGAATGTCTTTAACTTGAGAGGACCAAGCTTTACTGTTGATGCAGCATGCGCTTCTTCAATGGCAGCATTCTCATCATCAGTGAAGGGATTGAGAACGAGAGAATACGATATGGTGATTACTGGCGGATCTGATTTTTTGATGGGTCCGGGGCCTTATATTAAATTTTCTAAAATTGGGGCTCTTTCTCCAGATGGCAGCAGACCATTTGATGCAGGTGCCAATGGCTTTGTCATGGGAGAGGGTGTTGGGCTTTTTGTGCTGAAAAGGGTTAGTGATGCAAGGCGTGATGGCGATAAAATATATTCTGTTATCAGAGGCATTGGGGCCTCTAGTGATGGCAAAGGGAAAGGAATCACTGCCCCCAATCCTAAAGGACAGATGTTAGCGATTAACAGGGCCTTTGAAAGCGCTGGTTATGCCCCTGATACCGTTCAATATGTTGAGGCGCATGGCACTGCAACAATCGTGGGTGATGTAGCTGAGGTTGAATCCCTCTGCAATGTTTGGGATACTAATAAAATGAAGGCTGGTTCAATAGGTATAGGGTCAGTAAAGTCTATGATTGGACATCTAAAGGCTGCTGCTGGTTCAGCGTCTATTGTAAAGGTAGCGCTTGCGCTTCATAAAAAGAAATTACCGCCTTCAATAAATTACAATACTCCTAATCCAAATATAGATTTTGGGAATATACCATTTAGAGTAATTACTAAGCCTGAGGATTGGCCAGCTGGGATAGATGGTAATCCCAGGAGGGCAAACACCAGTGCTTTTGGTTTTGGAGGCACAAACTTTCATATAGCAATGGAGGAGGATGTCGGGGATAATGGTATGCCTATGGAGGATAAGAGATATTTTACATCTAATTTTGATAGTACATTTTCTGAGAGGAGTAATGTAATGAATACTGATGAACATTATGCAAAGGAGAATGATAAAGGAGGATATGGCCCGGCATTATCATTTGATAACTCTAATGATAAGAGATATTCATTATCTGAACCTGAGAGATTAAAACTTGAGGGAGAGGCTATAATTATTGGTGGATCCTCATGGGATGATGTTAAAGCCAAGATGGATGATTTGAGGGGATTTTTTCAATCAAAGAAGATGGATGGTGATGAGAAATTCAGTATAAGCATGAAGGAATTATTCACCAAGTTGAATATGCAGAGCAATGGCGCTGATTTCAAGCTTGGAATATCAGCCATTTCGGTAGCAGATTTGATAGGCAAGTTGGATATAGCGGAAGAGTCCCTATATAATCATAAAAAGAGAATCGTCTTAAAGAACAAAGGGATATTTTATGGGGAGGAGTTGAAATCAAAGAAAGAGAAGCTTGGTAAAATAGGATTTCTCTTTCCCGGACAGGGGTCACAGTATACCAATATGTTGAAAGACCTGTATAGTAAATACAAAATCGTGAAAGAGACCTATGACGAGGCAGATGAGGTTATGCAGGGAATAATTGGCAAGAAGATAACCGAGATAATATTTATAAGGGACGATGCTGAAGATGATGAGAGAAGAGAGGCTGAAGAGAAACTAAAACAGACAGAGGTTGCTCAGCCCGCTATTCTAGCGGCTGATGTTGCGATCTATAGATTGTTGAGAAGCTTTGGAGTGTCTCCTGATGTTGTTGTTGGGCATAGTCTTGGAGAATATGGAGCGTTGGTTGCAGCAGGTGTGTTGGATTTTAAAGATGCTCTATATGCCGTGTCCGCAAGGGGCAGGGAGATAGCTAAAGTGCAAATAGACGATGTCGGGAAGATGGCCAGTATTGCCATAAATTATCAGAAGGTGGGGGATAAAATAAAAGATATAGATGGTTATGTGATCATTGCCAATAAAAATTGCTATTCTCAAACGGTTATTGCCGGGGATTCGAAAACAGTTTTAAAGGCTATTGATAAATTTTCTAAGATGGGTGTTCAGGCGCAGGAGATCCCTGTTTCCCACGCCTTCCATTCCCAGATTGTAGCTCCGGCGTGTGATCCATATAGGAGAGTGCTGGAGGGATTGGATATCCTTAGCCCGAAGATTGATATCCTTGCAAATCTGAACGCTGACTACTATCCCAAGGGAGATGACGTGCGGGAAAAGATTCTCGATATACTTGAAAAGCATATAGCGAATCCTGTGGAATTTATTGATCAGATAGAGAGGATGTATAATGATGGAGTGAGGATATTTTTAGAGATTGGCCCTAAAAGGGCTCTTACCTCCTTTGTGGTGAACATTATTGATAAAAAACCACATCTTGCAGTCGCCACCAATCATCCAAAGAGGGGTGGGGTGATCACCTTAAACGATTCATTGGCCGCTATTGCAACTTATGGATATGATATAGATTGGAATGGGGTTACCCCGGATGGCATGAGAATGAATAATCCATATTGGAGATATAGCGATAGTAATTTTGGAGGGGATGGAAGGGTAGTTGAGTTATCCTCATACAGAACAGAAGCGAGTGTGGAGTTTAAGGAAACGCGAGATGAGGAGCGACTTCTGACAAATAAGAATGATCCAAGGGGAGGTGATTCTGAAAAGTATGATATAAGGAGTGATGTAACTAATTTACGCAGGGGAATCGAAGATATCGCTGTTGATAGTTTGTTTAGTGATTTCCAGAAAAAGCAGAAGGAATTGGTGAGGGATGTTCTTGATAATTATTCAAAGAGGAGTGAGGAGTTATTATACGATCATCTTCGGGAGATGTTGCATCAGAAAAAGGAGATGGATAAATATAATATCAATCTTGAGAGGGTTATGATATCAGGAATATCCGTCGGATTGCCAGGATTAAGATATAGCGTATTCGGCGATGATGCCTTTGACAGGTTATTTGATGGTGTGAATATGATTGATCCCCTCACTAATGATGAGATGAGAACCATAGTTGATAAGAATATACATCGACTTGTGAAGTCATCAGATGGGGGTGCCCATTTTGAGACTATTGATAATCTATCACAGGTGCCTAAACTGGCTGGGAAGATGGGCAAATTTGATTTTGAGACTGATTATGGCATTGATAATAGCTTTTCGGAAACCCTTGATGTGGTCTCAAAACTTGTGATAGCGGCTAGTCTTGAGGCATTAAAGGATGCCGGCATCCCTCTTGTTAGAATATATAAGGATACCTCAACAGGTGGTGTCCTGCCATTACATTGGGGGCTTCCGGAGTATATGATAGATGATACCGGGATTGTGTTTGCTTCAGCATTCCCAGGTTATGATTCATTGGTTGATGAGGTATCCAGAAGCATAGCCTATAGATATGGTTCGAAGTCAAAGCGTGAGCTAACAGAACTTTATACTTCAATTATCCAGAGGGTGGATGACGAAAAGATTCGTGAGGAGTTATCCGATTGGTATGTTAATAATTATTCAACATTAAATATATCAGAGGGTGAGGATGGAATTTATAAATTTAATAGGAAATTTATCTTAAGAATTCTCGCCATGGGTCATTCGCAACTGGCACAATTCCTCCGAGTAAGAGGTCCTAATCTGCAAGTGAATACAGCATGTTCTTCCACAGTGACCGCTGTAGGGGTTGCGGAGGATTTGATAAGGACAGGCAGAGCCAAAAGGATTATATTAGTTGGCGCTGATGTTGTTACAAATGAGTTTATGGAGTGGTTAGTGAGCGGGCTTTTTGCAGTTGGCGCTATGTCATCGGAGGGCGATTATAGAAATGCCGCCATACCCTTTGATAAGCGCAGGAGTGGTATGATTGCTGGGATGGGGGCTGCTGGGATGGTTATTGAAGCGGAGTCTGAAATAAGGAAGAGGGGGATGGAGCCAATCGTTGAGCTTGTTGCAACAGAGTATTCAAACAGCGCGTTTCATTTCAGCAGGTTAGATATCGATCATATAGCATCTGTTATGGACAGATTGATAACCAAGGTTGAGAGAGTGTTGGAGATTAAGAGAAGCGATATTGCAAAGGAACTAACTTTCATGTCGCATGAAACATATACGCCAGCAAGGGGTGGCAGCGCCTCGGCAGAGGTTAAGTCATTGAGGTCGACGTTTGGGGATGAATGGAAGAGTATTGTCGTTTCGAATACAAAGGGATTTACCGGTCATGCAATGGGGGCTGGCATAGAGGATGTATGTATAATTAGGTCTCTTCAAATTGGCAAATTGCCACCGATCGCAAATTATAAGGAACCAGACCCGGAGCTTGCTGGATTAAACCTTAGTCATGGCGGGAACTATGATAATCTGAAATATGGTCTGAGACTTGGTGCGGGGTTCGGTTCACAGATATCGATGAGTTTTATTAGGCTAGTGAGCAAAAATGAAGATAGGATTGTGGATCGGTTGAGTTATAATAATTGGTTAAGTTCAATATCCGGGATTGATAATCCTGAGCTTGAGATAGTGAATAGAACATTGAGGGTAAAAGAGGATGAAAGAATACTGAACAGGAAAAGGGATTTACCAAGAGTGGATATCCCCAAGAAGAGGATTCAAGAAGCAGTAGTTGAGACGGCGTTGGAAGGGAAAAATGAAGAGGTAGACACTGTTGAGGCTATAGCGCAATCTACTTCACCTTCAAGCATGGATGACGTAGTAAGGTCTAAGATACTTGGCATAGTATCTGATAAGACCGGTTATCCTGAGGATTTGATAGAGTTTGATCTTGATATGGAGTCTGACTTGGGTATAGACACGGTGAAGCAGGCAGAGATGTTCGGCATGATACGGGAGGTTTTTGATATCCCTAAGGATGAGGGATTGAAGATAAAGGACTTTCCAACGCTTAATCACATATTAGATTATGCGAAGGGGCGTTCATCAGCTGATTCTGGGAATGGTGGAGCGGTTGTTTCTGAAAGAGTCGTTGATTCTTCATCGTCCAGAGGTGATGATGATGCGATCAGGTCTAAGATACTTGGCATAGTATCTGATAAGACCGGTTATCCTGAGGATTTGATAGAGTTTGATCTTGATATGGAGTCTGACTTGGGTATAGACACGGTGAAGCAGGCAGAGATGTTCGGCATGATACGGGAGGTTTTTGATATCCCTAAGGATGAGGGATTGAAGATAAAGGACTTTCCAACTCTAAATCACATATTAGAATTTGCAAGAGATAGGTCAAATGGATTTAAAACGGATGCAATTGGCGGGAGTGACGTTGAGGGTACAATCTCCACTGAGGCAAATGTATCGGATAGCAAAATCAAGAGAATCATTGCTGAAATAATTGACGATCCCTTGAATATGGATAGGGATGGGAGATTCAATTTTGAAGGATATAATATAATCATTACTGATGATGGCAAGGGAGTAGCGAAGAGTTTGAGTCGAGTATTTAGTGAGAATAAGGCAAATGTTGAGATTATTGATTTTAACGGTATTGAAACTGAGGATGAACTTATGCGTAGAGTGGAAGAGGTGAAGCGACTAGGTAAAATCAATGGTTTTGTGCATTTGGTTCCACTTAGGGAGAGTAAGAATTTAACTGATCTCAGCTTTGATGAATGGCGACAACTTACCTTTCATAGCGTAAAGGGGCTTTTTATCTTAACTAAGGCCATCCAAATGGATTTATTAGATAATGCAGGTTCAAAGAGCGCCTTTGTCTTAACCGCTACATCCATGGGTGGATCATTCGGCTTTGAGGATTTCCAAGTGAATGAACCAACTAGTGGGGGCGTTGCCGGTCTTACCAAGGCATTAAACAAGGAGCTTGAAGGAGTGCTTGTAAAGACGGTAGATTTTTTGATTAAAGGGAAGCCATCGAGTATCTCAAGGACAATATTTAATGAGATTCAATATGGTGACGAAAGAGTTGAGGTTGGTTATTCTGGCAAAAGAAGGGTAATACCTCAGCTTATATTTAGTGAGTTAAATACAGATGTTGAACCAAGGATGAAGTTTGATAGTGAATCAGTATTCCTAATTACTGGCGGTGGATATGGCATTACCAGTGAGATTGCAAAGGATATTGCCAAGCATTTCAAATCGAGAATTATAATTATTTCGCGAGAGGGATTGCCATCGAATATTGAGGAGTTGGCTAGCTTAGATGAGAATGGCTTAAAGGAGTTAAAGGATCGTGTTATTAATGAGCTAAAATCGACTGAAAAGAGGATTACACCTGTGATTATTGATCGAGAGTATGGCAAATATCTTAATGCCATTGAGAAGTATAAGAATATCAGACAGATGGAGGATATCGGAGCGGCATCTGTTGAATACTATCCCTGTGACGTCTCAGATAATGAGGGGATGTCAGGAATTATTAATAGTATTAAAGAGAAGTATGGAAGAATAGATGTGATAATCCATGGAGCTGGAATTGATTACGGCAAACTCCTTGAGGATAAGAAATATAAGGATTTCTGTCGTGTTTTTGATGTTAAGGTGGATGGATGTTTTAATTTAGTTGAGCTAACAAGAGACATAGATGTTAAGGCATTGGTTACTTTTTCATCTGTATCAGGCAGATTTGGAAATCGTGGTCAAACGGATTATTCTGCAGCAAATGATCTTCTAAATAAATATGTCCAGCATGTAAACAAGAGGAAAAATGGTAAGACAGTAGCTGTCTCAATGAATTGGAGTGGATGGAAGGATGTGGGGATGGCAACTCGAGAAAGCATAACAAAGATATTCGAGGAAGATGGAATTGATATGATATCATTGGCTGATGGTGTTACTAGGGTACGTGAGGAAATATTATTTGGACATGATAGCGAGGTTGTAATTGCAGGTAAAGTCGGGATTCTAGATAGTGATGCAATTGTGGTTGGCGATAGGTCAAAGGAATTTTTAAATCTTGTCAGCCTGGTTAAGTCCAAGAGGGAAGTTTATCCCTTGCTTGATGAAATTATAGACTTTGAACCTGGCAAGAGGTTAGTGGTAAAGAAGAAGCTTGATCCAGAGATAGATATTTATCTAAAGGATCATTCAATTGAAAATGTGCCCTATTTCCCGGCAGTAATGGGTATTGAGGCCTTTGCTGAGGTCACACACCTTCTTTTCCCTGAGAAGAGGATAAGATCAATGAGGGATATCCAGTTCCAGGTGCCAATTAAGCTATTGAAGGGGAACCCTGTTGATTTAATTATTACAGTGGAGGAGTGTGGAACTGAGGATGGGAAGACGGAACTCAATGCAAAGATAGAAACCGAATTTTATAACAAAGAGGGAATCAAGCTTGGGGATAACAAGCTTCACTTTACGGCTAGGATAATTATATCAGAAGATAAGGTTGTATTAACGAAATCTGAGAGCGCCGCTCATGAGCAGCATATAATAGAGCGATATATGAAGGATGGTGCAGTTGAGATTTCTGATGAAGAGATATACAAGAGATTTTTCCATGGACCAGTTTTCCAGGTGCATAATGGTGTCCTAAATCTCAATACTGATAAGAAGAGGATTGTTGGTGCTGTGGGTATTAAGAATGAAAAGATATTTAAATCAATAGAGAAACCGAGGTTTATAGCTAATCCGATGACAATTGAAGCTGCGCTTCAGAATGCTGGTATTTATGGAATGGCAAATGCAAACATGAGTTCTCTACCGGATGCAATAACAGAACTGGAATTTAGGAAAATACCTGATAAGGTTGACAGTCTTTTTATTTTAGCCGAGCATATTGGAAATGAAGAGGACAAGCATATTTATGATACCGAGATCTTTGATAATGATGGGAATCTGTATTCTCGTATGAAGGGCTATAAAATGATAAATACTGAGGAGCTTGAAGAAAATGAGAGATTTCAATAATATCAAAAATGATCTAAGGGAACAGAATGTAAACCTGTCTCTGGTTGATATATCTAATACAAGGATGAGAATGGAGAAGTATGGGAACAGGGCTTATAGTGGTCTCTTAACTGATTGGGAGCATGCTTATGTGGATGGAATGAGGTATCCAAAGAGGAAATATGATTTTCTCTCCGGAAGGCTCGCTGCCAAGAGGGCGGTTAAGGGATATCTTTTGGATTATTTCAGGGATAGCTGCGAATCCCTGAGGTTTAATGACATAGAGATAAGAAGATTAAAGACAGGCAAACCTGAAGTATCAATTACAAATAATCAAGCTGGATTTCTAATTTCTATATCACATTCAGGTACTCTAGCGGTGTCTACTGTAAGTGGTGATGCGAATTATCGAGGGATTGGAGTAGATATTGAAAGGATTGAGAAGAGGGATGAATCATTCCTGAATGTTGCGTTTAATCAGAGTGAGATCAATAGACTTAAGGTGTATGAACAAGATGATATCAGTGATTCTATATCGTCCATGGATAAAGAGGTGACGAGGTCCTGGGTGATTAAGGAGGCTGTGCTAAAATCATTGGGTCTTGGCTTGAATATGGATCTAAAGGATATTGAAATATTAGATTCTAATTCTGGAAGAGTGAGCATAAGCATGACTAATGATGTGAAAAGGAAATATGATCAATTACACTTTGATGAAAGTGATCTAATGATTGAATCCTTTATCATTAATAATAGTTATGTGATTTCAATCGCATGCCTTGGGAGAAGGTGATAGAGGATGGATATAGATTCTTTTTTCTCAGATGATGGTTCTGTTAATGAGTCTGTGGTTGTAGAAGAGCTAAGAAAACAGATTCAACAGATTTCGTCTCCTGAAGATACAGATGAATTTAAGAGGGAACTCAACGATCAGATATCAAGCCTTATTTGTTCAGTAACCTCCTTTCTGATAGAGAAGAGGATGCATGATGTATTATCTGAGTTTGTAAGGATAGTACTTGATAATATTGATTCTATCGGGATGCAGATGGTGAGCCTGCCGATTAATACAATCCTACAGATGATGGAGTTGGCGGGGAAGGATTTTCATGCTGAGAAGAGATCAAGACCAAAACAGGATAAACGTAGTGTCATATTAGACGCAGCAATGATGGTTTTTTCACAAAAGGGATTTCATAACGCGCATGTGGATGAGATCGCTGAGCTGGCTGGAATTGCAAAGGGGACGGTGTATCGTTATTTTAGCAGTAAGGATGATATTTTGAGAGATCTTGTTATTGAGAAGATAGCACTTGTAGGAAGGGGATTGAGTGAAATATTTAGAAGAGGCAGGGATATTCTTGAATTAATTAAAGAGGCGATAGCATACTATGTCGATTTTTGTGAACAGAATAAGGATCTTTATAGAATACTAATTCATACACCATGGTTATTGAGTGATGTTAACAAGCATTTTTATGACGATATTATTTCTCATCTGCCTATGATAAAGAGGCGAATATATGCTCAAACCCTGAGGGGAAGAATTAAGGCTACAAATTTTTATACTGTCTTTTATGGTATACTGGGATTTGTTGACGGTGTTGTGCATAAGTGGTTAAATGATGATTGTGAATACTCTCTTAAGGACGAAGTGCCGGTTATCATTGAGGTAATTTTTTATGGGTTTGTAGGCGAGGATTTAAGGGGAGAGATTTTATCATCTAAGGATGCTGTGTAATTAAATTATATTTTCATAAAAGGAGAAGAGTAGGGGAATGGCTGATTTTTGTTTTGATGATTTAAGATTTATTCTGGAGAAATATATACCCTGGGGCGATATTGAGGCTGTGCAGGGCAAGGAGAGCCTTCTGGATGAATACATTATGACCATGGAGACTGTTGCTAAGTGGTGTGAGGAACAGGTTGAGCCTGAGGCTGAGGGGAATGATAAAGATGAATGCAGACTTGAGGAGATGTCTGATGGAAATAACAGAGTAATATTACCCAAAGGAATAACTGAAGGGCATGAAAAATTGAAGGAATTGGGTCTGTTTTGTGGTGTTACCTTACCTGAAGACAAGGGAGGATTCGATTTTCCATTAACCACATTTTTTGCCTATGGTGAAATAATTTCTATGGCAGATTCAAGCCTTGGTTTGACCCCAATGCTCAATGAAGGTTCTGCTCAGGTGCTAGTGGAATTTGCTAATGAAAAGATCATCTCCGAATACCTGCCAAGGCTTATAAGCGGAGAAAGGCTCTGTGCTATGGGATTGACAGAACCAGGGGCTGGCAGCGATCTCGTTGTTATGCAGACAACTGCTCGTCCTGTTGATACAACCTCTGATAATTCAGAGAGGATAAAGGAGTTACAGAATTTAGGAGAGGTCTATCTTCTGAATGGCTCGAAAATATTTATCTCCAATGGATATGGTGATGTCTTAGCTCTAGCTAAGGTTGGAGAGGGGATAAGTATGTTTCTGGTATATGGGGAAGATAAGAAGGTTTCAAGGATAGAGAAGAAACTCGGTATAAAGGGGTCAGCTACATGCGAACTCTTTTTTGACAATTCACCTGGTGTGCTTGTTGGAGAATTGGGTGGGGGATTGATCCCGAATATGCTTAAATTAATGAATATTGCCAGATTGGGTGTCGCGACTCAAGCATTGGCCATTGGGCAGAGAGCGCATTCATTTGCCGTGGACTATGCAAATGAGAGGATCCAATTTGGGGTTCCAATAATTGAGCATCCGCCGGTAAGGCAGATAATATATGAGAATGAAATCAATCTACAGGCTACAAGAGCCTTAACATATATGGCCTCATATTATTTCGATATGCGGGAAGCCTACAAGAGAAAGCTGAATACTTTTAGCAAGGATAGTATAGAATATAAGGAGTTAAATTATAAATTAAAGAAATATCACAGAATCTCAGAGATTTTTATCCCTCTTTCAAAGTATGATGCCTCAGAGCTTTCAAATACAGTAGCCTATTCATCTCTTCAGGTTTATGGAGGATATGGATTTACTAAGGAATATCCTATGGAGCGTTTTTATAGGGATGCAAGAATTACAAGTATATATGAAGGCACAAGTCAGATACAGATAGATCAGGTCTTTAATGAAACCTTTTACTTTGAAAAGTTGGGCCTTATCAATCAGTTTAAGCTTGGCGATAACAGAACATTTGTGGAGACAGAAAAAAACAGATTATTTTTAGATAACCTCTTTGATGAATATAAGAATGAGATTATTAGTAATGCAGATGGGAAGAAAATTGTTCTTGACCTACTTGAGATGATTGACAGGATGAGGTTATTCTTAAAGGAATCAAGGGAGATACTCTTTCTTGAGGCTAGAAAAAAGGAAAAGGAAGAGGGGAGAAGATATAATTCTGTATTTCAGAAGGATTATGTAGATATAATCGGGGCTATTATAAAGGGTTACCTGTTACTAAAACAGGCTTTAATATCAGATTATAAAGGGAGTATTGCTAAATCATATATAGAAAGAATGAAAATCAAAGCCGAGTATCATAAAAATAATATAAAGGGCGGCGTTGATGATATCATTGGTGAGAGTTATAATCTGGTGATGAGGGTTGACTCATAATTATCACTCACTTGGGCTTTATACAATAGAAATATCTGTTTTTTGATAGAACAGAGGGGATATATTGTATCATAACATGGGGGGTGAAAAAAAATAAAAAAAATATAAATGTGTATTCATAATGAAGGAAGTTCGGGTTAATAAGATTATTAATGTGGTAAAGAATTTATGCAAACAAGCATGCTTCTCTCTTTGTATGGATATGATTAGGTTATTAAAGAAAGCTCAGGAAGATGAGGTGTCGCCAATTGGAAAGGAGGTCATTGGTCTACTCTTAGAGAATGCTGAATTAGCCGAGGATTTGAAAATACCCATTTGTCAGGATACAGGAGTTGTCTCTATTTTTACTGAAGTTGGCCAGGATGTACATATAGTTGGAGGCGACATTAAGGAAGCAATAAATGAGGGTGTGCGTCAGGGATATAAAGAGGGTTTCTTGAGGAATTCGATATGTCATCCCTTAACCCGTGAAAATACCGGTGATAATACACCGGCTATTATACATTATGATATTGTGCCTGGCGATGAGATTAAGATTAGTGTTATGCCCAAGGGCGCTGGAAGTGAGAATGTTTCTAAAGCAATTGTCCTGACGCCGGCGGATGGTCTTGAAGGCATTGAAAATTTTGTATTAACCTCAGTTAGAGCAACTGCAGAGAGAGCTAAAACATGTGGTCCTTTGATAATTGGGGTAGGTATTGGGGGGAATCTTGAGATGTCTACAACTTTAGCTCATAAGGCCTTGTTGAGAACAGTTGGAGGCAAGGCTGATGACATAGATGTTGCTGGTTTAGAAAAAAAATGGCTAAAGGCAATTAACAACTTTGGATATGGACCACTGGGATTTGGAGGTAAATATACCTGTTTAGCCGTACACATTGAGATACACCCCTGTCATATCGCAAGCATTCCTGTGGCTGTTGTTATTCAGTGCCATGCTCATAGAGTAAAAAAAGCTGTAATCTAAAACTGTAGCTCTTTATTTGTATCAAGACTCTACCAGAAAGTTCTTCAGGAAATGATATGTATGGATGATATTAAGACTATCGAAACACCTATTGATGATAATATAATTAAGGATTTGAGGGTTGGTGATAGGGTACTGCTGAGTGGCACAATTTACACAGCTAGGGATAAGGCTCATATGAGGCTTGTGGCAATGATTGAAGAGGGTCAACCTTTACCCTTTTCATTGGAGGGTCAAATTATTTATTATGTAGGACCAACACCCAATCCCCCTGGAATGCCTATTGGAGCGGCTGGTCCAACTACAAGTTCACGTCTTGATCCATATACACCGATTTTATTATCCAATGGGTTAAAGGGGATGATAGGAAAGGGCAAAAGAAGAAAAGAGGTGGTAGAGGCAATAAAGAAATATAAGGCAGTATATTTTGTTACACTTGGAGGGGCTGGAGCCCTCTTGTCTCAATATGTTTTAAGATCGAGAATATTGGCGTTTCCTGAATACGCTACTGAGGCTATTTATGAATTGGAGGTGGAAGATTTTCCTATGTTTGTGGCCAACGATATTTATGGGGATGATTTATACGAGAGTAGGTATAAGATATATCAGGTGATGAGTAGTTAGTTTGTATTATAAATGAAATTTACTGCCCTAATAATTCGACTTGGGGCAAATCCAGCATCGTAAATATTTACATTACTAATCGACTTCAAGGTATCCAAGATAGCCTCTAATGCTGTTTTTCACAAAGTATAATTCCCTCTGAATAATATCTTCATCAAATCCATTTAATGGCTTAAAAAGATCATCTCTCGAAAGAAGAGTTGATACACAATTTTCTATTAAATTTTCTTTACTAGAGGAGTTGAGCACATCAGAAATTATATTCTTCCATAAATATAATTGATTTTTGTGCATGGATAAAGTATCCAATGAGTTGTCGAAATGACCAAAGTGACCATAACAGATGTGCTTTTTTCCCAATTCTATAAGTTTATTGATACTCTCGACCGCCTCCTCCAAATAAAAAACTGGTGGGGTGGCAGGTCTCAGATAAAGTTCATTATTGAAGGAGTGGAATACTCCTCCAGCTTCTCCTGCAAAAAGATATTTATCATAAACATAACTTACATGATGCGCTGCATGTCCTGGAGTGTTTATTGCTTGTATCCCTGATGAATTGAACTCCTCGGCAGGAATTATCCTCTCCTTTGGTGTTGGTTTTATCTGGCCGTACTTTAGGGCAATATCCTTAAGGGCTTTTGTGCTTCCTTCCCATAGCTTTTCAGGATCAACAAGATGTTTTATCCCTTTTTGGCAGCAAACGACTTTAGCTTCCGGGAAAAGATCTATTAAATGACCAATACCACCGGCATGGTCCAGATGTATATGGGTTAATAATATGTAATCAAGTTTCTTAATATTTAGTTCCTCTAAAGCCTCCAGTAATGATTTAATAGTGGCAGCAGGCCCAATATCAACCAGGAAATTGATATTACTATTGAAAATCCATGAACTAATAAAATTTCTAAAACCACTAATATCCTGTTTCAGATTGATGAGGTGTAAATTAGGTGTGATTTCTTGGATATTCATTTATTTCATTCTCGTAATTGCCCATATTGTTGCATCGGCAGTATCAATAGATTAAAAATATCTTTACAGAACATTTAGAGATAACCTGTTTTTTTTAATTTGTTAACAAGTTCCTCTACAGCTTTTGCTGAATTCATTAAGGAATTCCTCTCCTCATCATTCAATTCAATCTCAATAATCTCCTTGACGCCGCAGTCACCAAGCTTAACTGGAACACCAACAAAGAGGTCACTAATCCCATACTCGCCCTCTAAGTAAACAGAACAGGGGATTATTTTATTTTTATCAGAGAGGATTGATTCTACCATGATTGAGGTTGCTGCTGATGGTGCATAAAAGGCGCTTCCTGATTTCAAGAGTCGTACAATCTCGGCTCCAGCATTTTTTGTTCTCTGCACTAATTGTTCAATCTTTTCCTCTGATAGTAGTTGCTGTAGTGGTATTCCTGCAACAGTGGTATATCGCACTAATGGCACCATTTGATCTCCATGAGAACCCAACACCAGGCCGCGAACTGAACTTACAGAATACCCTAACTCCATAGCAATAAAGGCCCTAAAACGTGCTGAATCGAGTAATGCGGCCATTCCAATTATCCTTGATCTTGGAAGACCGCTGACTTTATACGCCACATGGCACAATGCATCAAGTGGATTGCTAACTACTATTATGATTGTATTTGAGGAGTATTGCATAATTTGTTCAACGACCTTTTTAATTATATCCGCGTTAGTATTCAATAGGTCATCACGGCACATTCCAGGCTTTCTCGGAACACCAGCAGTAATGACAACAATATCCGAATCCTCTGTTAATTTATAATCATTTCCGCCTACAATTATTGAATCATGCTTCATGAGGGTTGACGCCTCAGTCATATCCAGAGCTTTTCCCTGTGGAACACCTTCAAGGATATCGATCATAACAACATCTGCAAAATCCTTTTCGATAATTCTTTGCGCTGTAGTGGCGCCAACATTACCTGCTCCAACTATTGTCACTTTCTTTCTCATAATTTATCCTCCAAATAGTTAACTGGTGCTCAATTACTGAACATAGGCAAAAGCCATTGGTTTAATGGCGAACCTGATAGCAACTTTTGTAAAGTATTTTTTGGGAATTATTTTGCTTTTAAGAAATAGCATCTTTCTTAATATTCAGATTTTACAAATTGGAGAAAATGCTGTTTCACTTATTCTGATATATTTACATAGCAGAGAGAAGTAATTTAAATGAGTTCTGAGAGAAAAGCGATCTCCTTCATCGTCTTTTCTAGAAAGGTTTCTGGAGACTCTGATGAATTACCATAGAGAGGGTTCCCAATAGAGATACATACGTCAGTCCGGAATCCAACCTTTGAATAGCAGATTCCAATTGGAATGAATGGAACATCAAAGCGCGAAAGTATAAACCTCAAGATTCCAATATTTCCAGGTCCCATTTCATTTACATAATATGTGCCCTCAGGGAAAAGCACAATCCGTTCTCCCTTCTTTATCAATTCTATTAAGGCGCGAAGATAGGGCCTGCTCTCCAGTGGACGTTGTCTGTTTAATGGCACAGCCCCAATAGATTCAAAAAACCAACTAGTGAGGTTGTTGCTGAACAGCTCATGTTTGGCAACATAGTATACATTTTTCGGTAGGGTAATACCCACAAGGGGTACATCCTCCCAACGTTGATGTTTGGGTAATAGGATAAAGGGTCCTCTCTTTGGGAGATTTTCACGACCATTTATTTCCAATCTGAAAAATGGGAATAATAATATTCTAGCTGTGCTTTTGGTTAACCAGTAAACAATTTCCTTTCTTCCATTATATGTTAATGGCTGTGCTTTTAATTGATTTTTTTTCTGCATAATGATTGCTCCCAAACTCAATGATTAAACGCGAGTATTAAAATTGTTGAAGACTGCGTCTTCATCACTCAATTCCTGAGAAACAGCTCTCATTATTTCATGATCATCCGCTAAAAGGGTTTATATGATCGATGTTGAAATATTGGTTTTAAAAAGTCAATACAAAAGAGGCCTTTCTGTATTGTTTATTAGTCCACTAGTAACAAAAAATATGCATAAAGAAGAATTGTTGACTCATCTAGAAATCTTTGATATGTTCAAGATGATTTAGTCTTTTCTCAAAGAGAGCGCTTTGCTCATTAAAGTTGTTTGTTAGCTCCTCAAGCTCATCGAATAGGCTGTCAATGACAGATTTGCAGTTATGTATGGACTGAGAAAGTTCCGATATCCTTTCGCCATCTTGGGATGCTGACGCCTCTATCATGAACCTGTTGTTCTCTTCCAGTTCCTCTTCTTTGGCTTCAATCTCCGCTTCTATCTGGTCTATTTGTGCTTTAAGGGGTTTTAAGACACTCGACCGGTCAGTGATTATTTGAGAGCGATGTCGTCTAATATCCTTTTTACTGATTTTTGTATTATATTCATTATCTAGCGCATCATCTTTATTAGTAGATATAATTGATATTTTCTCTTCTTCCCATCCATTATTATCTAAAAAATTTTGATAATTCCCCTCAAAAACATAAATGCGATTATTTTGAAATACTATAAGCCTTTCCGAAAGGGCGTGAAGGAACATTTCATTGTGTGTTACAATAATTACAGCGCCATCAAAGTTGTCAATCGCTGAAAGCAGAGCATCGCATGACTCCATGTCAAGATGGTTAGTCGGTTCATCCAAGAGCAGCAGATTTACTGGGGTTACGAGCAGCTTCCCAAGCATGACCCTGCTCTTCTCTCCACCTGAAAGCACGTTGATCCTCTTCAGCGCATCATCGCCCTTAAACATCATGGCCCCACATATATCGCGAGCCATCTGTCTATCCACATCTGAGTGTGAATAGAGAAGCTCCTCTTCAACTGTTCTCTTGTCTATAAGGCTTTTGATGTTTGTCTGTTCAAATAATCCTTTAATCACATTAGGAGTAGTTATGATTTCACCTTTTTGAGGATTGAGAGTCCCTGCCAATAGCTTTAGAAGCGTTGTTTTTCCTTTTCCATTTTTACCTATTATACAGACTCTATCGCGCGGTTTAATAGTGATATTAAAATTTTTGATAAGCGGGATATCGGAATTGTATGAAAAGTAGACATCCCGAGCGCTCAGAACGCTTTTTCCTGAAAATGGGTTATCTCTAAAGGAGAAGTCGAGTGTCTGAATTTTTTCAAGCTTATCCCGCTTCTGCATTTTATCCAGGCTCTTAATACGTGACTGCACCAGATTGGCAAGTCTAGCTTTAGCCCTGAAACGGTTTATGAACTGCTCAACATCTTTCCTCCGACGCTCATCCTTAAGGCGGGTTTTTTCATATATCTCTTCCACTTGAGCAATCTGCGCGTAAAGCTTCCCTGTATTTCCGAGTATTTTGCGCGTTTTTTTTCGATGAATTCCAATTGTATGTGTTACGATCTTGTCCATAAAGCTCCTGTCGTGAGTGATAAGTAACAATTCGTTAGGCCAGTTTAATAGAAAACGTTCAATCCAACGAATAGAGGTGATATCAAGATAATTGGTAGGCTCATCTAAAAGAAGAAGATTTGGTTCGGAAACAAGCGCTTTAGCCAGATTCAGTCTAACTTGGTAGCCTCCTGAGAAATCTCTGGGGTCTCGTTGCATATCCTTATTAGAAAATCCAAGACCTGCTAGGATTTTCTCGACTTTCCAAAAATGATCGAGTTCTCCTTCCATAAGTCCCGTCATGCCTTCCTTTAATACTGTATCCTGGGTAAAATCAATTATTTGACGAACATAGCTGATACGATAGTACTTGGGAATAATGATGCTGCCCTTGTCATAAGGTTCCTCGCCGATTAAGATACGGAAAAGTGTGGTCTTCCCATGTCCATTACGCCCAACAAGGCCAACACGTTCTCTGGAATTAATCTTTAGGCTAACTTCATCAAGTAGTAGCCTGTTCCCGAAATTTTTAGTTAGGTTCTCAACACTGATCATCCCTGTAACCTGTTTGTTATTGAAGTATAATTATTCCTAGTAATTATCATTATATCATTAAAAGCCGTAATCGTAAGATATAAATGGTTAACCATTAGCAGCGATTTCATAATAATATTTGTTCAATCCCTACACAGATAGTCCTGTTAAGATTACTTGAGTGACTTATTCTAAACATGATGATTGTGATCAATTAATTATGATATTAATGAGTAGTGCTCTATAACAAGGATAGTTATACTAAAGCAACGCATTATAAGGAGTTCTCATTTTTAACTATCATACAATTTATGATTAATAATAATATGAATTGTCAAGCAGTTGCTAATGACGCTAAATCATACCTTTAAGATTCAGCATCTCATCGCTGTAAGTTGTTTGTGCAACCATGGCCCCAGACAGCTTCAGAAGTGTGTCAGCGATACGCTTCTGCTCCTCCATCGGAGGATTCGGTAATTGAATGTTTAATAACGATTCTATAGTGATTTTGTCTCGGGCTCCCTTATGTGAAATCTGTATTATTCCTTGTGAATAATAGTAGTGAAGGACATTTAGCAAATAAAATACCTCGCAAATTTCAGCCTTTACCCTGATTCTTATGCATCCATTGCCCAGAATCACATCTTCATGAAATATTGGCAATATTGCTGAAGCTCCAGCAAAACTCCCAGCCTGCACCATAAGAATATCCGAACCATGCACCACATAATGTGGAAATTCATTTTGAATATCCTCGCGAACATGCCAACAATTCTCTGGGTTGTATCGCAGACTGGTCAGAAACCTGGACTCTGTTAATGGAAATCCCTCATGTTGAATATACCTTTCATATATCAATATATCTTCCGCACCCTGTACGATGCCGAGATCATCAGAAATAAATTCATGCAACCTAACAATAGGCCACCGTGATGATATGCTTACGACTCCATTAGCATCTATTGAATAGTGATTGTATTCCAGATCAAGAATCTGTTTTATTTTTATTTTTTTATAGTCCTTGATCATATGAAGCAGATTGTTGGCCTGATGAAGCGCTTTATCGATTGCAGAAGATAGGGTTTTCTCTATGTTAACAGAATCTGAAGAATTCATATAGGTTGTCCTCCTGTTATTTTGAACGATTATTATTATTCAGGGCAATTTTTTGAAGCAAAGATGATAATTGAATGCAAGAATTATTAGAATATAGTGATATTTCAACAAGTTTTATTATATTTTTAAACACTTTAAAAAAACCTCTGGCACATTCTGTTATTATCATTATTATTGTCGTGAAAATAATATTTATCCTATATTTGAATATCATAATTCATAATAAATTTAATTCCCATAAAAAATGGTTGCTTAAATTAATAATATTATCTAAAATAGGCGGTTGTTTATTTTGATAAAGGCTATGGTATAAGTCCTTTATATTGGACTTCGTCAATGGATTTCCATGACATAGTATTTGTCACGAGTATGTTGTGGAAATACTAATGAGGCAATTGCGTAAAAGTCTTATCGCAATACACCGAAAAGGTTAATTTGAATCATTGATTCCATTTATGTTTAGGGTATAAAGCTTGGAAGATATGATATTAGTGTAATGATAATATAAAGTATTGTACAATCAACATTCATACAAACTACTTTTAATTGAAGTATGCTTTCTATATCCGACTATATTGTTAGTATTTAGCTTTTATCAATGTAAATATTATTGGAGTTGATTTTTTGCTGGAGCGTCATCAATCTGCATACCTCTTTGATTCTATTTTAGAATGATTATCCATTATCATATATTGGGGTTATGATTGAGTAAACGCATATCAAATAGAAAAAGTCATACGATTTAGTTGGAATAGGAAGGCAAGATGAGATTTATGATAAAGAAGTATCGAAATAGAATTAAGAAATGGGTTTCAGAGTCTTACTATGTATATAAGAGGAGACTCAATAGGAGATGGGATAGTTATTTGGAAAAGGGTCATGAAAAGATGACCGTTATGTTTATACCACATAACCAGAAGAGAATATTTAATTTTCAAATATCAAAATTTACATTATCCTTTTTCTTGATACTATTTGTGATCGTTATATCAACTTCAACCTATGCAATCATAAAAAATGCTGCTATCGAGCGTGAAGAACAGAGATTGTTGTCCGATTACATGGATATAAGATCTCACTTGTTGAGATTTGAAAAGCATACAAACAAAATAGATGAGATGATAAAGAATATTAAACCAGAAGTGAGCGACTTATATAAAATGACTGTTGGTGATATTGATATTGGTAAGGTATGGAATAGTGTTTTATCTGATGCGGGTGATTTGAATACACTTGAGGGCCTTAATAATATACTACCTGAAGAAATATTTACGTTAGCAGGTTTACAAAAAGATATTGTCAGCACAACAAATATCATAAAAACTATTAAAACCTTTGTTGATGTTAGAAGCAAGGTAATAGGTGATATGCCGTCAATTGTTCCAAACAGGGGGCATATTACTTCACTATTCGGATGGCGACGATCCCCTTTTGGTTTTGGAAGAGACTTTCATACTGGGATAGATATTGCCGCTCCACCAGGCACAGCGATAAGAGCAACAGCGCCAGGTGTGGTGGTTTCAGCTGGATGGGGAAGCGGTTACGGGTATTTAGTAAGAATAAAACATAAGTATGGATTTCAGTCGATGTATGGCCACTGTTCTAAGATAATAGTGAAAAAGGGAGATCGAGTGAAGAAGGGCACAATAATAGCCTATGTGGGACAAACCGGAGCAGCAACCGGTAATCATTGTCACTATGAGATTAGGGTCGGTCATGCCGCATCAAATCCTTATCCCTATATGAGCAGAGTCTGGTAAAAAATATTGATATAATATTCCTGATTTGTTCTTTCATTTCTTCTAAAATCATTTCATTCCTCATAAAGAAATAGTCAATGATAATAAGGGTGTCCCTTTGTATTAAGTTATTAATATATTTGGGGACAACATGCTTATTGGCTGTTGCCTTTTCAAAAGTAACTTATGTGGAAAGAGGTTTCAAAGACATCCTGCTAAGATATATTGAGTCAAACTCAGAAGGAGGAGAAGTAGGCATCTCTCTTCAAAAAGAGAATATATTTATTAATGAAATAAACGAGAACATCACTCATCCATTTGTATATCTTGAGGGGGATTGGGAGAAATATGTCACCTCAATAAAATATAAACCTATTACAGAAAACCTTTTTGATGAGGGATTCAGCATTGAGAAGAGGGGTGAGGTGAATATCAACTCTTATGGTTCGCTTAAGATTGATCTGCTATATGGCAAATCGAAATTTACAAAGGATAGTTACCGTAGATATGATGAGGACAAACCAGTTTCAAGGGTTATTAAGGATGGATTCAATGCAGAGCATGAACTGCAACTTCATATGGAAGGCGATATCGGTAGACGCCTTACCGTTTATATTGACCATGATAGTGATAAGAGCGACAATCACTATGTGATGCGATATCGGGCTATTCGTGAGGAAGAGGTTATTAGGGAGATAAATGCCGGTGAGATTGATATAAATCTTGAGAAGTCAAAGTATGTTGCTTTTGATGAAACCTCAATGAAGGGTATTGGGATTGATGTAGCCTTAAAGAAGGAGAACTTGAGAATCAGGGCCTTTGGCAGCGTATCAAGGGGTGAGACAGAGATTGAGATATTTCGTGGCAATGCTTCTCCGAGTTATATCAGGCTATCAGAATATCAATACATAAGAAACATATACTATCAGATCGAACCATTTATTAGGTATGATAATAGGATATCTATCCCTTCTGATGGAGAGGTATTAAATTCTGTCGTGGTCACGTCATCACCGTCAAATCCAGAAATTTATACTCTCTATCCTGTAAATATTGAACCATCTGGTTTTGAAATATACATTGATGATAAGAATCCGCAGAATAATTATAACGCCATTAGACTCACCTTAGATAATTGTTATTATTCAAAATTGATTTCCGGCATAGATTATAAGATAAATTATGCCACTGGCTTAATTACTTTTATTAAAAATATTCCAGAGAATGCGAATATTTTTGCAGTATATTGGCTTAAAGACCGATCTACCGCAGATCCATGCGCTCTATCTCCAGGTAGTTCAAATCACCCTGGTGGGATGTTTTCAGGCAAGAACTTTGTATTCATCAAATATGGATACTCCCTAGATGAGACTCATGGTGATGATGTCAATGGTGATGGCAGGATCAATCGTGATATATATGAGATACGATCATTCTATAATATTGGGGACAGACAGCTTCTGGAGGATAATTTCAGAATACTTTTTTATAGAGAAAATACACTTTTGCCAAAGAGTGATGTTGCTAAGTTGGGGAAATATTCTGTGGATTATACCAATGGTATAGTAGAGTTCCACCTTAGGGAGCCCTTCCGGCAGCTCTTGGATATGAATGATGCAGATGTGATCTATTCTGAAAAGCAACAGACGAATGCTTATCTTTCATCTATTTATAAGATTAGAATTGATTATTACAGGGAGGCCAGAAGCTTTCAGTTAAAGCATTTTAATATAATTCCAGAGAGTGTTCGGATACGAATAAACGGCTTAGAAATAGCACCCTCATTATACTCACTCGATTATACTTCAGGTTTTTTAGAATTCATTGATCCCAATAATCCGCTAATTGGCCCAAAGACAGAGATCGAGGTAAAATACGAGTATCTACCCTTTAATTCACAGTCTAAGTCCTTTAGTGGCGGAATACGTGGTGATTATAGGGTAAATAGGAGTCTTGACGTTGGGGGTACTCTCCTTTATACAAGGGAATCCGGGGATGATGTAATTCCTAATATCGGAAGTGAGCCAGAACAGACCCTTGTTTTTGAGGGAGACACGTCACTACATCTTGGAGAAGCAAGATTAAAGAGATTCATAAATAATATTACTGGCATAAAGCCCAAATCAGTTCCAGTGGAAATAGATTGTTATGCGGAATATGCTAGAAGCTACAAAAAAATCAATACCTTTGGCAAAGCACTAATCGATAGCATGGAGGCAACTGATGAGATTGTACCCCTCTCTCTATCCGAGAAGGACTGGTGGCTTTCATCGATGCCTATCGGTTTAGCTCAAGACAATAGGGGAATTTTGTATTATTACTACTATAGAGATCCATTTCATCCTGATACACTAAGGGGGATTGACTTTATCCCCTATAGCGTCTCATATTCAATAAAACCAGGTCCTTATAATGTAGCGATTGGACATATACCTGATTCAATCCAACCGCTTGAAACGCAGAGGTCCCTGGTTTTGAATTTCGATTTCTCTACTGGTGATTGCATTCCAATTGTAACCCCAATGCCCTCTGCTATGGCTGTTGATTTTTCAGGATTGCAATATGTAGAGATATGGTATCGCGCAGAGGGTGTTAGTGGTGAAGTTGATTTCTGCATTGACATCGGAAGGATAAACGAGGATTCCGATGATGATGATCTGCTCGATACTGAGGATGTCAATAATAATGGATTTCTCGATTATGATCCCTCCGCTGGGATAGAGGAGGATATCGGGTATCAATTTGATGGAAATGTTCAAACGATAATTGGCACAGGCCCTAAGCTTAGTCAGATAACCATGGGAGATGGCGCGCTCAATAGTGAAGACCTCAATAGGAATGGGATACTTGATAAAGATGAACATGTAATCACCCTCCCAGGGGTATTCACAACTCCATCCTCTGCAATATCCATTGATGGATCCAATACTGATTGGGAAAATATTAGAATTTATCTGGATAGAGATAGAATCGATGACAGTCAGATCGAAATCCTTAAACAGGTGGAGTCATTAAGGCTCTATCTTTTGAGGAATAGCGCGGTAAAGGGTACTATTTATATTAACAGCATTCGATTTGTATCTTCGAGTTGGAGGGACGACAGTGGATCTCTTCGTATTACTAAGGTTGATACTTTAAATGATGCCGATTATAGGGCTGAGTCATATATATCTTTGGTTAATAATAATTATGAATCTCTATATGGGGATAAAAATGATGTAGAATTATCAAAAGAGAGGGAGACAGCGCTCCAGATTGAGTATGACAATTCAACGGGTTCTGCTTCCAGAAAGTTCTTACGTCCGATGGACATCAGATTTTACAAGACAATGAATATATGGTTTAACTTCAGGGAGTTTTCAATTGGTGATTCAATAACCCTAAAGATCGGATCATCAGAGGATGATTATTATGAGTATGGATTTTCAATGGATTATATTGGCATATGGAGGGAGATAAGATTGAAGCTTAAGAGCGGATCTAATGGTGATGTCGAGATTAGTAATATTGCCGGTAATCCAGATATGAAAAGGATCTCATTTATTGAAATTGGGATTAGTGGCGTAAATAGCGGAAAATTCTGGGTAAACGACATGTATGTCAGTGAACCAGAAATGCTGCGGGATAGCGCTTACTGGTATGAGGGGAAGATTTCCTTTAAGAGACCATTGTATATATCCGATATCGGCACACCGGTGTTATCAGATTTTATTATCAAGTATATAGGAAAGGGGCATGGGTACAACTTCAACACCATAGGGAAGACAATGGATGATATTAGGGAGAAGAGCAATGAGGTCTTTTCATCTATTAACATTCTGCCAAACTGGAGGGTTCAATTAAATTTTTCAGTTGAGGATTCAATAACTGATAGCTTCAATGAAGAGGTGCATGAAGAGAGTAGAGGAGAGACAGAGAAGAAGAGTCTCTTATTTGAGTCTGATTTTGTATCTGATAAATACATCTTCCCCAGTATAAAGTTGATATACAAACAGGATATATATGATAATCTGAAAGAGAGATATATATCGGATTTCAGGATCAACGCACACACCCAGAACCAGGTTTACACACCAACCTTGGTTTTACAAAATAGGATCAATAGTAAACTCTGGGGAAACATAACAACTACAATTGTTATGGATGCATTTTTTCAGGAGGAAGACATAGGACGAAATTCTGTTGAGAAGGGGCTGGGAGAGCTTGAGCAGTTCATCTCACTCAACGAGGTGGAGAAGAGGCAAAAGGGTGGGGCTCAAATTCGCGCAGATTATCAAAACTCATTTTTATTCTTCAAACCATCTGTTAATAGTAGCACACATGAGATCGTTGAATTGAAGGGGAGGATGGATGAGAATGATATGGAGATTTTGTCGGAGGTTGATGGTGGATTTCATCTCCCCTTTGTATACAATAAGGACTTTAAATTCGTTGGAAGGGATAAAGAGATAGGACTAAGTTTTGGTTTAAGGAAGCTAACCCTGATCTCACCAGAGTTGAGATTGGTCTTCAACTACATTGAGGATAATTTTAGTGATTACGATGATAGTGAGAGGATAATATCAGATAAATATATTAGATCCAAAGATGCAAACACGCTAGTCTCTAATCGACTCGATTTGCCCTTCGCTTTCAACAAGATAAAAGGGATGGAGTTTTTTCGAAATTTAAATATTAGTTATTCACGATCTATATTCTTTCAAGAGATAGATGTTCCATACGAGGGGGAGGGGACATCCTCCCTTGATGAGGATTATGGTATAAGGAGGGTATACAATGGATTTGCTGACATTTGTATGAATCCTTTTGACTTCCCCCCATGGTATCCTTTTATGGGGCGAGGAAACTTTGCAAATGGTAGAGATTATGCATACAGAAAGTTTAACAGGGAGATAAATTATACCAATGGATCATCAGCCATAGACTATAATAACAATCTGAGATTGATTGATAACATTGGTGTAAGCTCTACTCTTGATTTCCGGTGGATTGTTCTGAATTTTGGAATGGGCTTAAATCAGGTTAGCGAACGACAAAATATATACGGAACCCCTCAGCAGGTAGTCACAGTGAGCGATAACCTAAACATAATTATTGATCTTATGCAGATTTTCAATTTTTGGTTTTTTAGGCCCAATGTAATAGGGATGCCATATCATTCAGCAAGTGTGAATGCCGGGTATGATTTTAGTAGGAATATGATCATAACTTCAAATATTGAAGAGGATACCCATTCCCCAAACATGGGAATAATATTTAAATGGGACAGAACAAGTCTGAGCTTAAACATTGGAATGGATTACAGGCTAAGAAAAAGAAGGGAGTATATTTCTACAGACGAATCAAAGAGGTCGAAAAGTGATGATATCTATGTGACTAATATGCAAATAATAGATTCATTCAAGGAGAGGGAGCGGGGATATAATTTTTCAATTTTATATGAAACCGATGTTCAATTGATATATAATCTATTCTCCAATTTATATGAACTTGAATCATTGCCAATCATAAGTTTGGAATATTCTCTTTTACTCAATAGATATGATTATTCGGATACTGTTTCTCCTGAGCCATACGACCAGCATCTGATAATCGGGAAACTGACAATGGATCTTCATAAGAATATTCAAGGGGGGCTTTCAGCGCGTTGGGCACTGGAGAGATTCAGGAATAGAGACACTAATGGTATAAATAGGGAGATACGCTCCTATGAGATTGGATTCAGTCTCACCCTACTATTTTGAGGAGAGAATGAATATTTCAAATCTGCCCTTATTTGCCATATATAAATTTTTTGATTCTATTTTTATATTTATTAAAGAAACCCTTTAATTCTATAAGATAAATGATATCTCTCTGTTTTTTAAACACCTCAATAGTAGTATTGTTAATTATTGTCCAAAGAAGGTTTTGATCTGGACAATTAGTGAAATAGTCCATATCTATTTGATAGGCACCCTTATATCTTCTCGCTCCACCCTCTGAGGAGATTTTTTTTATCAGTTCATTTAAATCGATATTTTCATCCTCTGTTCTGATTGAAGCATCTAGAGTTAATCCCCTTTTTTTATTCTTTCTAATACCTGCAAAAACGATTACGGTTGTTACATCCTCCCGGTTGAGTAGAAAATCTGCAATTATTGCAATATTATCCCTGTAGGATTCATCGATAAATCCTATTCCTGTAATAAGCCAATCCTTATAGATGTACTTGTTCTTGATGGCATCGCCAAGGAATTCGATCATCTTTCTTGTAAGGGGAATGCCAGTAATACGATTGATGATTTCACTATCTGAATTTCGAGAAAGATATTTAATAGCCTCATAATCAAGTTCATTTGCATGTTTTAGGTTATCAGTGTCTGTCTGTATTCCATAGAGGAGTGCGGTTGATACAGCTTTTAGTTGGCATTCATCGAGTTCAATCTCTAACTCATGTAAAAATAGTGCCATAATTGTACTGACTGAGCCGACTTCCTCCATTATGATTTTAAAATCAACATTTACTGAATCATTGACGATTTCATGATGATCGATATGGATTGCGCAGGGGATTGTTGATGGTATATCCTTAATATATGCAGATTGATGATCTAATACTGCATAAGCATCGTGATTTAGGATATGTGAGATTGATTTTTCAAAATGTATTGGTATATGAAACTCATCAATTATTGCTTTATTCTGTGGCAGGGAGGTCTCTGTAAACGCAATGATATCTGTTTTAATTCCATGTTTGTCGCTTATTATTTTTAATGCAAGTGATGATGCAATAGCATCCGGATCGGGTGAGCCTTTTATACAAACAAGCAAGCTATTATATTTTTTTAAAGTCGCGATTAGTTCTTTTGTGGTTTCACTAAAATCCATCATATATGTTCAATCATTATAATGTTGTTTGTTTGCCATATGCGGTTATGATTGATGAGGAAATGTTATTATCCTATTCTAAATATTATTAGGCTTGCGTCATTTAGCAACTCAGTTCCTTTAACAAAATTACTAAAATCTGAATATATATTTCTTATAAGCATGGTAGGGGTATCATTAATATTATTGGTGATAATTTTTTTTAATCTTTCAATTGAATAATTTTCGCCATTTTTATTTATTGCTGCAAGGATCCCATTGGAATAGGATACACCAATTGTATTGGGCCTCACCCTGAAATTCTTGGATCTGTATGAAAAGTTGAGATCAATCCCTAGAGGGATGCCATCTACATCGAGTTCCTGAAAGTTCATCTCATCAACATCAAGTAGGATTAGAGGATTATAGGCTGCATTTGAGAATTTCAATTCATTTGAGGATGAAGAATAAACCAGATAAGAGGCTTGGGCATATTTATCAGAGAATCTTGAGGAGGATACTACCCTGTTTATATTGTTTAATAACCTTTCAGGTGAGCTGTATTTTGTCATTTGGGTCTGCAGGACTGAATAGATCTCAAGGGCGAGTATCCCAGAATCAACACCCGTGTCTGAGGTGTTGGTCATAAAAATTCCTAATTTATCTGCAGCGATTCTCACTGAGTCAAAATAATCTCCACCATATTCAGAGTTGTCTAAAAAAAAGGAACTGATTCTAATGCCATCTATTTGTTTTAATCTCTTTGGAATTATTTTTTTCTTAATAGTAGTCACAACAGTCTTATCATGTTTTATAATCTGTGTCACCTTCATTTCATTTTGAATAATGGAATTTGCCAGTGATATGCTGAGTTGAATTCTATATGTTTCTAATAGGGATAGAAAATCCGTTAGATAGGGCTTCCTGTTTTGTAGTCTCCCGAGTAATAAGATTGCTATAAGAGTTTTTTCATGATTGAATAATGGCAGGGCTATCTGAATGCTTTTTTCATTGAAGATATTTAGAAGAGATTCTTTATATTTACTCAATGTTTCATCTGTAAAGAGCATTGATTTTTCAATTAGGATCTTATGCTCTTTTAGACATAATGCTAAATCACTATCTTCATTTATTTCATATATTTTGATTGCATCTCCAAAACCGTAACTCAATGAGAATTTATACTCCTCAACATTATATAGATATAGAGAGGCGTCTGCAATTTTCAATTTTGTCTGGATGGAGTTAATGGTATTTTTTAAAATTGTATCCCAATCCTCTCTCTTATCATTCGGATTTGTGATATTTGTTATCTCCTCCAGAGATTCATTAAAGGCTCTTTCAAGGGATTTATACCTTTTTTGCAACAGCTTTTCAACCTGTGGGCTTATATATCTGAATAATAAAAAAGGGAAGAGAGATAGGAGTATTGCAATCCCTAATGGAGGTATTGAATATTTACTTATAATTAGCCAATTATAATATTCCAATCCAGAATAGATTGGGAATAGAATAATTACCAATAGTATCAGCCAATATACTAATTTCAGGTAAAATTGTTTAAAATCCAGTAACCTATCATCGGAAACAGCATAATTACTCACTATCAATAATAGTATGCTAGAGAGTGATATCCCAATATTCCTGAATATAGTTACATTCAAAAAGAGAGGAAATATTACTGTGAGAATAAGAAAGCATAAAGCTCCAACATTGATCCCCATAAGAAAATGAAATAACTGATATTTGAATGATTCATTCTCAAGGTATTTATATTTATATAGAAGGATAGAATAGGAACCAATAAAATATACACCAAATGTGGCAGGAAGGATTGGGAACAGGATTCCAAGCGTATATCTTAAGCTTTCATCATAACCAATTTCAACTATAATCAGATCAGTGAATACTGTGAGAAGACAGACAACAATGCCAGGGATTAAAGATAGGATGATGAACCAATCGGAAGTTTTTTTTTCCCATCGAGGATAGATCTCACTTAAACAGAAGACCAGAATACAGACTAATAAAAGCGTACCCAGGGATGATTTGCCAGCTATGGATAGGTTTTCAGAATCAGGAAAGAGAATAATATAGAGAAAGGACGAAGATAGAATCGCTCCAAGAAAAGAGATCAGTGCAAAGAGTCTGTTTACTGTAAACCTGTATCTGTTAATTATATTAGTAAAGGAAAAGTATAAATTTATTATAATTGCAATTATTATTATGCTAATCTCTATTTGTAGCAACATGTAACCAAATTTTATAGTTTTTATCGTATATACTCAAATAAGCGATGGTTGAGATACCCTCTTTCATAGGAGGGTCTAAAAGTGTATTTAAAGTTGATGGTTTGAAAAATATTAACATTATGCTAAATAAAGCATAATGTTCAATTATAGAGAAATATTATTGCTATAATATATTTTCGATACTTTAGATTTCAAGCTTAATTGAAAAAAAAGATGCATAAAACTAGCAGATTCTAAATAATATGGTTTACACAAGAAGTGGAATAGAATTGTAAACTGATAGTAACAGCATAGATGCAGTATACATTATTAAGATTAGAGATCAATATGCAGGATAAGATTATAGAAATAGCAAATAACAAGAGTGCAAGATTTGAATATGAGATAATAGATACATTTGAGGCAGGAATTGTGCTTTTAGGGACCGAAGTGAAATCCATGAGGAAGAGGAAGGTCAGCATCAAACAGGCCTATGCACGGATTGACAAGGGTGAGGCTTACATAGTTGGGATGAATATCTCTCAATATGAGTCTGGCAATAGGTTTAACCATGATCCTATTCGAGAAAGAAAGCTATTGCTCCATAAACAGGAGATAAAGAGGTTAACAGGAAAGCTTAGAGAGAAGGGGTATTCATTGGTTCCAATAAAATTGTATTTTAAGAATGGTAAAGTGAAGATTTTACTTGGTTTGGGTAAGGGGAAGACAAAATATGATAAGAGGAAGTCCATTCAGAAGAGAGAGGGAGAGAGAGAAATTCAGAGGGAGATTAAGTATAGATAGAAGATCCCACAAGTATTGATGCAATCCCATCCTTGAATGGGAATTTAATATCGCAACATCCATTATTCCCACTCGATTGTGCTTGGGGGTTTTGAAGAGATATCGTAAACCACCCTGTTTATCCCGTGTACCTCATTTATAATTCTATTAGATATCCTCTGAAGCAATTCTTCAGGAAGGAATGCCCAGTCAGCGGTCATTGCATCAACGGATGTGACACATCTTAGGGCAATTACGTTGTCATATGTTCTCCTATCCCCCATAACTCCAACAGACCTTACAGGCAACAGGACGGCAAAGGATTGCCATAGTTTATCATAGAGATCCGCCCCCTTTATCTCTTCAACCAGTATATCATCAGCCTCCTGTAGTATTGATATTCTTCTTTGATTAACCTCTCCTATAATTCGAATAGCAAGGCCAGGTCCTGGAAAGGGTTGTCTATATATTAGCTCATCTGGCATCTTAAGCTCTTTCCCGAGAATTCTCACCTCATCCTTAAAGAGATCCTTCAGGGGTTCAATTACCTTTCCATTTTTAATAAGTTTAAGTATATCAGGTGCCCTATTATGATGGCTTTTAATTGTATCCGAAGGTCCCTTTGTTGAAACCGACTCGATTACATCAGGATAGAGGGTCCCTTGAGCCAGAAAGTCGAATTTCCCGATCTTTTTTGCCTCCTTAATAAATACCTTTACGAACTCCCTACCTATTATTCTCCTCTTCTTTTCAGGGTCTTCTACTCCCTTTAGCTTAGATAGGAATCTTTTTGACGCATCAACACATATTAAATTTAATTTAAGGTGCTTCTGGAATCTATTGATTACAATTTTCTGCTCATCTTTACGAAGTAGTCCGTTATTTACAAAGACGCAAGTGAGCTTGTCCCCAATTGCTTTCTGTAGTAATATTGCAGTCACTGATGAGTCAACCCCTCCAGAGAGACCTAACAACACACTTCCATCCTTTACCCTTTCCTTTATCGATTTAATGGATGATGAGATAAATGATTTCATCGACCAGGAAGGGCGTAATCCGCATATGGTGAGAATGAAGTTTTTTATTATCTCTGTACCATGAACTGTATGAAAAACCTCTGGATGGAATTGAACTCCATATATTCGTTTTTTATTATTCTCAATGGCTGCGATCATGGAATTATCTGATTGTGCAATAACATTAAATTCTTTCGGAATGGCTACAACCCTGTCGCCATGACTCATCCAGACGATCTCATTTTTATTCAGCCCATTGAACAGAGCGGATTTCCCCTGAATTTTGATGGTGGTTCTGCCATATTCTTTATGATTTGATGACTCTATCCCTCCATTGAAGGCATTAACAATTGTATAAAATCCATAACATATTCCCAGTATTGGTATATCTATCCTGAATATATCATCTTTTATCTGTGGGGCATCCCTTTCATAGAGGGAGGATGGCCCTCCTGAAAGAATAATAGCACCCGGCTTATCATCTTTGATTAAATCAGTTGAATGTAGATAGGGTACTATCTCAGCATATACTCCCAATTCCCTGATCCTTCTCGCTATTAGCTGTGTATACTGTGAGCCAAAATCGAGGATGAGAACTCTATCTGTGGAAATATTCTCAATCCTATTTTCGTTCATTTCCCCCCTCTGTGTCCCTGAGATATTCTCTATAGCCGATTGAGTTCAATCTGTCATTTTTATCGTTAATCCTTTGCTTCATCCGTCTCCTAAATTCTATTAGTTTTGAGTTGTATTGATCATTGATCAACGCAAGAATGCTTATGGCTAATAGTGCAGCATTCTCTCCCCCCGCCTTGCCAGATGGCATAGTAGCAACCGGTATGCCTGAAGGCATTTGGAGTATTGATAGGATTGAATCCATACCGCCTGCTATCTTCGTCTCTATTGGAATGCCAATTACTGGGAGGATCGTATGAGCTGCGACAACGCCAGGTAGGTGAGCTGCACCTCCAGCAGCAGCGATTATTACCCTAATACCTCGTTCCTCTGCAGATTCAACCCATTTTTTAGTTCTATCCGGTGTTCTATGCGCAGATGAGATAGTGATTTCGTAACTAACACTAAATTCATCCAGCAACTCAAAGCTCCTTTTTATCTTTGGCAAATCAGAATCGCTACCAAGAATTATCCCAACCTCAGGCATATTCTCTCCTGTTAATGTTGATTAGACTTAATTATATTAGAAGATCAGTGGTATAACCTAGTCAACTCATTTTATCTTTTATTGATTATTCCCTTGATATAATGCCTGTTATTATTGGATTATCAGCACTATGGTTAAGTTCTATCTTTTTTTAATTAAAAGGATGTGTAATTGAGAAATTGTAAACTGACATAATTCTGTTGTGCGTATAGTAAAAACTAATGGACATAGTCATGGTATTTGTTATAATAAATTGATTTTAGTCGGTACCTTTGGGCTGCATATGACCACCTTTAGGGATTAAAGTTTCAAATTTGGATACAATTTCCACATAAAAGGGATGAAAAGAACCCTATAGTATGATTCAGGCTCTTTAAGTGTTCTGTAATACCTACACTATGGGCTTTTGAGGGTATAATAAGATGGTGCCTGAATATTCATAATTATGGATATAAATATGTTAAGTGATAAGGAAAATGAGAAGATAGAGAGGAGGGCAAAGGCTCTTCTTGCGAGTAAGGATATCCCATCTGATAAAATGGAGATAGTACGGTCTTTAATCAAGAACACGACGATACCCTCGGGTGAGAGATATAGCGCCATTGTAGATCTTATTAAGTCTTGTGATGATAAATCAAAGAGTAGTAAGGGTAGTGATAGAATGGATACTAAATCCCCAAGGGGTGAATATAGACAGGATACTGCTTCTTCTGACGTGAATAAATCTGATCCCTTAGATACTAATCAATTTATCAAGGATATTTATTGGAGGTATAAAAAACTCAAAATATTTAGGAAGAGGTATCTTATTCGTACAAATAATAGATTGGGTATTGGGATAAAGAGGAGATTAATCCCCAACAGAAGATTGTTAAAGATAATTCGGTGGATTATATCTTATCAGGAAATGATATTATCCAGATTGCCTGCTATTTTAATGGAGATTCTCAAGGACAAATCAATCGAGGATGCTACACATTTTAATTATTTGCGGATATTTAGAAGATGGATGATGGAAACCCCTATTGTCAAGTACAGTTTTGATGAATTGAAGTGGATGGATAGGCGCTCATTTGAATTGGAGTTAAAGAGTTATATCGTACATTTTTTTTCTTTTTTAACGATAGATATCGAGACAAAGGAACAGATTATTCTGCTTGTTGAGAATAAATTGAGATTGTCAGATGATTTATTGAAGGAGAAGATTGATCAAACTGATTCTGAGAGTTTGAAGAGGGAAAAGGAGAAGAGAAATCTTGATAAGGAGAAGAAGATTTATGAGTATATGATGATTTTACGATCTTTTTTACCCACAAGAATTGATTCAGAGAGTGTTTTATCAAATCAGCTTCGTTTAAGATATGGGATTAGCTCTTTATCTGAGTTATTGATTATATTGATTGAGGCGCTTATCTTCCTGAAGGATGTTGAAATCAAAGATATTACAGACTATTTTAATATTACCGCACCGCAAATAAATGGTGAGGTTTGGGATTATAGTATTGATTTTTTAAAGACAGTTGGTAAAGATGAGGAATCCAGAAAGGAAAGGCATATTGGAAAGCTTAAGGAGGAGTTGATCCCCTATAATGAACTTCATTCACTCATTAAATTAAAAATTGAGGGTCAGAATATTCTTTATCGGGCCTTTGAGGATCAGTGGAAAATTGATAATAGGAAACAGAAGGATTATAGTGTTGTTTATGAGAGGGATTTTCTTACCTTTCTTGATGAATGTATAAATTTTTTTAATAATTCCTTTGTCCCCTTTTTTAATGGATCAATTATTACTTTCGAGGATAAGGATCAGAATCATCATGAAGGAATGATCTTTAATGCTCAATATTTTTCAAATGAGATGAAGCGGCTTTCTGAACTTTTAGGGGAGATGCACTTATTTAGAAGCAATAATCCCAGGATGGCAGTAGGCAGGGAAGAGGTTTTAAAAATTCTAAAGGGGAAAATCCCTTCAATGGCTCAGGTTGAAAGGTTAATATTGCTTATAGGGGATCTCTTCTTTAATATTGGAGCTGAGTTGCAGAGGTTATATGATATACACAGACGATGGAAAGAGAAGGGTAGTGAAATATCAAATACTGATCTTATACGAACGCCAATGGATGTAAAAGTAGCGGAGAGGGAAGGGGTTGAGGGGGATCGACCTATCCCTTTTTCTGATTGTCGTGTAATAGGATTAAAGGATATGCGCCTGCTCTCGGATCAACTTATAGGAAAGAGCGTGCTTAGCAATTCTTTGAAGGGAGGCATCATTATTCACATAATCGCTTTTTCATATCAGCTTGCCAATGAATGTATTGATGAAGGCATCTTATCAAGGCTTGATGAGAGGAGAGAGATTTTAAGAAAGATAAAGGAGATTAATATATAACCGATCGTGAAATTGTTACATTATTTAATTATTATTTCCCACCTTCTGTTATTTTTTCCCCTAAATAAACTTTTTGCTACAAATGATATCAAAGGGATTGCGGTAGTTAAAGGTAAATTTGATAGGGTTGAGAGGGCTTTAAGAAGATATGGAATTCCATATCATTTGATAAAATGTCATGATCTTGAGAATGAGGAGATATATAATAAATATAGGGCAATTTTTTTTCCCTGTGGGATGTATAAGCCAATCGAGACTAACGTGAATATTCTTTCAAGAGGGACTAAGGTTCAGGCAGTTTTATTGAAAAACGACATTTCTGAAGTAAATAGAGAAAAAATTTGTAATAATATTAAATCTTTTATTCATGATGGGGGGGTGGGGTATTTCTCTGGTTATTCATATGAATTTCTTCAGGGTTCTTTAAAACCCTTTGAATTTTTCGATGACTTTCCGAATATGGGAATGGCTGGTAGGGTAACCCTTGAGCTAAAGGATGAGTTATATTGCTTTTGCAGGAATGAAAAATTAGCCCTTTATATGTTTCATCAGGGATGGATTGCAGTTAAGTCTGTTAAAGAGGCGGAGGTTGTTGCTGAAGGCTCCTTTGAGACACCAAAGGGTATTAAATTTGGTCCAATCATCTCAATCCTTAAGAGGGGAGAGGGAGAGGCCCTGTATACCAGTTATCATAATAAGGGATACAATAGAGAGTTGTTGAGGTATATGATCTACAGAATTTCATACAGGCATATACTTAGTAACTTAATAGATATAGCTGACAAATGGGAACAGGATGTCAGCAGTTCAATTGTCGATTCCGTTAGGGGATGGGAGAGCAGTAGGACCTACAGAATTTATTTATCAAGGGGAAAGAACACTATCTATTTTGACTCCAGGGCGGGTCTCTTCCAGGTTGATCTTTTTGATATGGATGATAGGTTAATAATTTCTTTAGATCCCTCTGAAGGGGAATTCTATTTGAATATAGATGCTGAATTAGAAGGTTATCACATCCTGAAGGTATACCCCTCCACCAAAATTGAATCCGGAGCTTATGGAATTCTATCAGCTAGGGGTTCACGATTCCTACCATATTACCAAAAGGGGCTTTTAGCACTTCTTGTCTGTGTAGTTATATTTATTATTTATAGGATTGAGAAGATGGTTGCTCCTAGAAAATTTCACGGAAGAATAAGACAAAAATAGTTGCAATCCTATCTTATATTGTGTTAATAGCATTTAATACATAACCAAAGGTATAAGAGACGGATGTCAATTTGCCTATTTGGGGAGAGGTCCAATCCTATTGGGTCCCTTTTTTCCGTAAAAGAAGGGGTATACTGGAAGAAATTTTCCCATATATGAGCTGTATTGATGATGATTAAATCAGGATAGGTGTAATTGACTTCAACAAGGATAATAAATGGGTAGGGTAATATCTGTTTCAAATCAAAAGGGTGGTGTGGGGAAGACGACGACATCAATAAATCTTTCAGCCTTTCTGGCTGAGAAGGGTCAGAGGGTATTGATTATTGACATCGATCCTCAAGCAAATGCTGGTTATGGGCTTGGAATTAACACCAAAGAGTTAGATACCACTATTTATGATGTATTGATAGGGCAGGTTCAAATAGAAGATGCCATAGTAAAGAGTGGAATAGAAAATCTCTATATTATTCCCTCAAATATAGATCTTTCAGGAGCACAGATTGAACTTTTAAATGAAAAGAATCGTGAGTTCATTTTAAAAAGGGCAATAAGTAGGATAAAGCATGACTTTGATATCTTTTTTATAGATTGTCCGCCCTCTTTAGGTATCTTAACAATCAACAGTCTTGTCGCAGCTGATTCAGTTCTTATCCCTTTGCAGTGTGAATACTATGCCCTTGAGGGATTGGGTCAGTTATTGAAGGTTATTGCAATTGTGCAGGAGAATTTGAATAAAAAGCTTAGGTTAGAAGGCGTAATCCTTACTATGTATGATTCGCGAACCAATCTTTCACAACAGGTTGTCTCAGATGTTAGGAAGCATTTCAGAGATAAGGTTTTGAATACAATTGTTCCGAGGAATGTTAAACTCTCTGAAGCCCCATCATTCGGTAAACCGATAGGTCATTATGATAGAAAGAGCGTAGGTAGTCAAAGTTATGAGAGACTTGCTGAAGAGGTATTAAGAAATGGCTAAAAGGGTTTTGGGAAAGGGACTCGGAGCGATAATATCCAGTTCAACCACGATCGTTGATGAATTTGAGGAGAATATACTCCATGAAGGGGATAGAATTGTAGATATTCCTATTGATATAATTAAACCTAATCCTGATCAACCCAGAACATACTTTGATGAGGATGAGATAAGGGGTTTGGCTGAATCCATAGAGTCTTTTGGAATTATACAACCAATTATAGTCAGGAAGAATGAAGAGGATTACTATGTTGTTGCTGGAGAGAGAAGACTCAGAGCCGCTAAGCTGGCGTGTTTAGATAAGATTAGATCAATTATTATCCATGCTGAGGAGGAGAAAAACCTTACTATTGCCTTGATTGAGAATATACAGAGGAAGGATTTAGATCCCATTGAGGAGGCAAGAGCTTACAGAGTCTTAATTGATAGGTTTAATTTGAAACAGCAGGATATAGCCACAAGGGTGGGAAAGGAAAGGGCTACGATTGCGAATATCCTGAGGTTGTTGAACCTCCCAGATGAGATTCAACAGGCTATCTCAGATGGAAAAATCAGTATTGGTCATGCAAAGGTTTTACTATCTGTATCTGCAAAGAGACAGATCCCACTCTGCAATGAGATAATTAGAAACAAGTTATCCGTAAGGGATGTTGAAAGAATAGTGGAGAATGAAAAGGGTGAGAAGAATAGATCTAACAGGAAATCAATATCTAAGGACCCGCATATTAAAATTTTGGAGGATAGACTTATTTCTATTCTTGGGACTAAGGTGGAGATAAAACACATTGGCGAGGGAGGACGAATAGAGATAAGTTATTATTCGCTGGATGATTTTGATAGGATAATGGAGATTTTAGATAGATGTTAAACCTCGATTCTAATCTTATCTACCTCATCATCCCCAGTGTTTAGAATAGCAATGAAATTTTCTTTTCCATCCTGTAATGAGCCAGGATTAATTACCCTTGTATTGTTGGATATGTAATTTTCATAACAATGCGTATGACCTTTAATTATATAATCATATTCGCCTGATCGAATAACGTCTTTAATTGTTTTGGCATCATTTCCATGCATCGCAAATAATCGTTTATTATCTAGTTTAAGATCACAAGAGTATTGAGCTGCGGCAAATCCAAGATTCCTGGATTTTTTGTTTATCAATTCAACTTCAAAATCTCCATTGCCAAGAATAAATATACAACTCAACTCCTTGAAAAGGTCTATCATCCTTGGAGAGGTCAGATCACCCCCATGAATTACCATATCAACGTTTCTTTCTTTAAAGACTTCAACAGCCCTTTTAGTTATGTCTATGTTGTTGTGTGTGTCGGATATAAGTCCTATTTTCATTTTATTGCTCCCTCTACTCTGTTGCTGTATTAAGAAGGAAATTTTTTAAAGAAAGTAATTGAATCTATGATAATCTCGCACCAACAGGGATTTTTTCATCAATTTCTATTAGTATCGGTTTTTTATCCTTTTTATTCCTGGCCGCTAAAAGCATACCATAGGATTTGCGTTTAAAGATGGTAGCGACCTTCAGATTAGCGACGAGTAGTATTTTTTTGTCAATAAGATTTTCTGGCAAGTAAAATTTTGCTATACCTGCAATTATTGTTCTTGTGTCATGGCCTGAATCAACCTTTAGCTGAAGCAGATTATCTGATCCCTCGATTTTAGAGGCCTCGAGAATCTTTGCCACTCTGATGTCAACTTTTTCAAAATCGCTTATATCAATTAGGCCTTCATTAACATCTGAAACATTCTCTTTTTTTTCTTTAATATGTCGGGGGAAGAGGACACCAATATCCTTTATCTCCTGGTTATCTTCAAGTAGGTTCAATGATATAATTTCATTTATGTCTCTATTAGCATTTTTTGCATTCAGGGCGTCGATAATCTTTGGGGAGATGTTTATACATACAGGCGATAGCAATATAGAGATGCTGTGAATAGATTCTAGCAAGTTTCGGAGTGTTGAAGAGAGGGCAGATCTCTTCTCATCCTTGGCCAATTCCCACGGCTTATTCTCATCAATATATTTGTTTAAGGATCTGACAAACTCCCAGAGCCTCTCAAGCCCAATGCTAAATTGAAATTTTTCAACATTCTTAATATATTCCTTCATTGAACTCTTCAGATTTTCTGACAATTGAATCCTGCCCATAGGATATTGGGGACAAAAGGGAGGTATTCGGTTATTAAAATATTTTTCTATCATATTAAATGTTCTTTTTATCAGGTTGCCCAGGTCGTTGGCCAGATCATAGTTGATTCTATTAATAATCGCCTCTTCAGAAAATTTGGCATCCAATCCAAAGGTCATTTCCCTTAAGAAGAAATACCTTATCTGATCATTTCCATATTTTTTTATTAATTCCTTTGGATTCACCACATTGCCAAGGCTTTTCGACATCTTGGCCTCATCCATATTCCAGTAACCATGCACATTGAGATGTTTGTATGGCTCAATACCCGCTGCTTTAAGCATTGTAGGCCAGAATATACCATGAGGTTTGAGGATATCCTTAGCAATTATATGTTGTGAAACTGGCCAGTATTTCCTGAATCTATCATCATCAGGATATCCAATCGCGCTTATATAGTTTATCAGCGCGTCAGACCACACATAGGTTACATAATTATCATCAAATGGAAGGGGAATGCCCCATTCAAGGCGTGATCTGGGTCTGGAGATACATAGATCCTCAAGAATATCTCCCTCTATAATAGATAAAACCTCATTCTTATACCTCTCAGGTCTAATGAAACCAGGTGTATTTTTTATATGATTAACAAGCCAGTCCTGATATCTGCTCATTTTGAAAAAGTAATTATTCTCTTCAATGTACTCTAACTCCTTATTGTGTTCAGGGCACTTCCCATCAATAATATCCTTTGCAGCAATAAATCTTTCACAACCGACACAATAATCCCCACCATAACTCCCAAAATAGATATCTCCGTTATCATAGATCCTCTGTAGTATCAGGTGTACAACCCTTTTGTGTCTCTCCTCTGTTGTTCTGATAAAATCATCAAACCTGATATCCATATCAGTCCATGTCTGCCTAAAGAGTTGGCTGATCCTGTCCGCATATTCTTGAGCGCTGCAATTATTGTGTATGGCTGCCTCCAATATCTTGGTGCCATGTTCATCAGTACCAGTTAAAAAATACGAAGTGTAGTCCAACATTTGATAGAATCTATTAAGAAAATCTGCCAAAATAGTGGAATAAGCATGTCCAATATGGGGTTCAGCGTTGACATAATATATTGGAGTAGTAATATAGAAACATTTATTCATTTAAGACCTCTTTGGTGAATTTATACAATAGATAGTTGTCATCATTTTATGAATCGACTCCATCTTGTATATTAGAGTCGCTCTGTATTACATCTGGATTAATATGGTATTTATTGCCTTTATACACAATGTCATCGATGGAAATTTCAATAAAGGAGTTCTCATATCTTATTCCAACATGTCTCTTTAATGTATCAATAAACTCTATTACATAGAATTTATCACCTAGCATAACCCTTGTGCCTTGAGGGGGTATATCCTGATTAAGTTCTTTGTAGACATCATATTCATAGCCAAGGCAACATAAAAGTCGACCGCACATCCCAGAAATCTTTTGTGAATTGAGGTTTATATTCTGTTCCTTTGCCATTTTTATTGAAACCGGGGCAAATCCTTCCTGCAGATGAACACAACAGAATTCTCTTCCACAGGGGCCGAATCCTCCAATCAGTCTTGCTTCATCCCTTACTCCTATTTGTCTCATCTCAATTCTTGTTTTGCAAACAGCAGCTAAATCCTTCACAAGCTCCCTGAAATCAACCCTGTTCTCAGAAACAAAATAGAAAATGATCTTGGTCTTATCAAAAAGGCATTTTACTGATATCAGTTTCATATCTAATTGCCTTTGCCTTGCCTTCTCTTTGCAGAGATGAAAGGCCTTCCCCTCAATGTTTTGAATATCAGGTAGAATCATATTATCATCATGAGTTGATTCTCGGATTAGTCTGCCATTCTTTTCAATATCATTGTCTTTTATATGACATGGACATTTGCAGATTCTTCCAATATCAATTCCATGTTCAGTCTCTATAATGTAATTACATCCTATTTTTACAGTTGAATTCTCTGTCTCCACATAGCATATTTGATAACAATTTCTCAGCCTTACACCAGTGACAAACATAGGCTTTATCCTCCTAAAACAAGATTAGGGACCTTCAACATTGACATGTCTTCAAAAGAATTATTATATAGTGCATGCAGCATGCCCTTTAACGCAATTTCGGGTTTCAAATTATAGATAGCGCCCCTTCCCAAGACAAGTAGTATTTTAAGCAAAGCAAATAACTTTTGATCATCCTTAATATAAATCCCATCAATGTTGGGGTCATTTTTATTGTCAGAGATTAAAGATAATAGGTTATGTCTGTAGATGTTTGTTATTATCTTCAATAAAAGATCGATGCTGATATTCTTCTTCATTATCTCAAAGTTTAAATTAAGAATGGTCTTCTCGTTAAGGAATGATGAAATTTCATTGCAGATCTTTAATATTTCAAATCGGATATCCTTGTTTAAAAGCAATAGAGCGATTTCTACTGATCCACCTGAGATATCAGCAATAAAATCAAGATCATGCTGAGGTAAATCCTCACATTCTATTATTTTCAATATTTCTTCCTTTGAAAGGTGTGAATACCGAATCTCGAAACACCTTGATAATATTGTAGGGAGTAGTTTCGTCCTATTTGAGGTGATCAGTATAATAAAAAGGGAGTCCCCGGGCTCCTCAATACTTTTTAGGAGCGCATTCTGTCCCTCCTCAGTGGCTCTATCAACCCTATCTATAAGAACTCCGGTTTTGTTAAAGAATGATTTTCTGGATGTCCTCTCAATAAGCCATCTGATGCTTCCAGCTTCTCTCTTATTTCTATCTCCAATTGGTATTATTCCCTTATCATTTGGAGATATCGCTATAAGATCGGGTAGAATTCCCTTGGCAATCTGATTGCAAGCTGAGCAATTTAAACATGGTGGATTGTTGCTTTCGCAGAAGAGGGCATTTAGGAATCGAAGTGCAATTGTCCTTTTGCCAATGCTGGGAGGTCCGCTGAATAAAATCGTGTTGGGGATATTTCGACTTTTCAGAATTAAATCTAACCTATTAATTTGACTCTGATGCCCTATTATCCCAGTGGTATTCATTATATTTGGTTATATCAGTGCCTTTGCTTATGACGGTTTTTATTGAGTTATCACAATAATTGTCACATTATGGATTGTCGATTTCTCATACTCTGCATCATGAAAGATCAATATAAGAGATCAAATATAAGTCCACGTACCTCTTCAATTTTCTTTAACAGGTTGAAGGCGCTGTTTGTCCGATGAGTTATAGCTGATGATATTTGGATTAATTGTGAATTGATCTCCTGAACTATAATGAAATCAGCTCTATCCCTTTTACAACTCCTCAGGGTCTTAGTATCAAAGCCCTTATCAAGGATTTTTTTCAGGATCTGTTGTACTATTCCTTTATATCTCTCTAGGTTGTTTAGCGATTGATTATCTATAAAGCGCTTTTCTTCTTCTCTCAGATCATTTAGAAGATCTTCAATGGTACCCTGAAAATTAGATGAGAATGTACTCTGTAAGGCCGATTTGAATGTTGCTTCCTTATGTTTTATCTGCTGGGAATGCTTTTTGGTTTTTATCTTCGTATTCTCATTCTTTTTGGGGTTTGTTGATGTAATATTAATCATATGTCATCAATCCTTTCATTTATTGTGCAGTTGCCATCAAAGACGACTCCCTCTTCCATAATGATACTTGGCGTTATTATGTTTCCCTTTATTTGCCCTGATGACAACATAATAACCCTTTCAGTAGCAAAGATATTCCCCCTGACAATGCCTCCTACAATCACAATCCGTGCTTTTATATCTGTTATCGCCTCACCTGTTTGCCCAATCAATACCTTACCATCGGTTTCAATGGTGCCCTTGAATTTTCCGTCTATTCTTAAGAGTCCATTTATAGTGAATTCTCCCCTGAATTCAGATCCTTCACCAATGATGCTATTCACTATGTGATCTTCAATTTGTTTATATGTCTTTGCCATTTCAATATTCTGGTAATTGTAGTGTAATATGTCATCTATAATGTTTTAAATTAGATTTTCAAGCAAGTTTTTAAATGTAATTCGGCTCATCTTGATTTTAGAAATAACAATGTCAATCTTATATCATTCCATTGGTAGCAGAAATCTCTTTTTTCTCATTTTAGTGTAGTCTTTATAGACCTTCCCACTTTTGTAGAGATGTTAAATACGCTGTACTGTTAGATGCATAAACATCCTTTCATTTATATGGATGTATTTCTGAAACAATGTCTTTCAATTTCTATTTCGAGGTCATAAGAAAAGGAATGGTGAAATATCTTTTGACTAAAAGCAAAACATAATTCAGTAATTGTATTCATTATTTCAAAATTCGAGTAAAAGACCTGTATTATAAAATATAAAACATACAACCCATGCCAAAATGATCTGGTAAAATAATGAAAATAAGGCCCAAGGCCAACCTGCCTCTCTATCTATAACAACAACAGTTCCAAGACATGGTATATAGAGTAGTACAAATAATAAAAATGTGTAGGCAATCAATGGGGTAATCCCAAATTCCTCCCTCTTGAGTATGTCACCTAAAGACATATATTTGTTTTCATCAGCATCTGTATCAGGGGCATGGTAGAGTACTCCCATAGTGCTAACTACTATCTCCTTTGCTACAAATCCAGTTGAGAGAGAAATTCCCATCTGCCAGTTGAACCCGAGTGGTTTGATAAAAGGGAAGACTATATCACCAAATCTGCCAATAAATGTGTATTTCATTTCCTCAATTTTTTTTTCTCGAATCAGGATTTTTCTGGCAAGTCTATGTTCTTCTTTTATTGAATCTAATTCTTTGGAATTTAGGCTGAGGGAATCCATAGCTTTTTGAATATCCAGAGAGAATATCCTGTCTATATGGGATAGCTTGTTATTGTATTTTTTTTCAATATCAGGTGATTTTGGATATTCACTCAATATCCAGATGATAATGGAAAATATAAGTATTATGCCGCCTACTTTTCTGAGATAAATCGATCCCCTATCCCACATATGTAGGAGGGTTGTCTTGAGTGTTGGCATTCTGTAGGGTGGCAATTCCATTACAAAGGGAGTGGATTCACCCTTAAAAAATAGGAATTTAAATAGCTTTGCTGATAAAAAAGAGAGGGTAATTCCTATTAGATACAGAGAAATAATGATAATCCCGGCGTGTTCTCTAAAAAATGTGCCAGCAAATAGAATATAGACTGGCAGCCTTGCTGAGCAACTCATAAAGGGATTTATCAATATTGTAAGAATTCTGTCCTGCTTGTTCTCCAATGATCGAGTCGCCAGAATAGCCGGCACATTGCAGCCGAATCCCATGACAAGTGAGATGAATGATTTGCCGTGTAGCCCCAGTTTATGCATAATCTTATCCATTTTAAAGGCTGCTCTTGCCATATACCCGGTGTCTTCCATAAAACTGATTCCCATAAAGAGGATAAGGATGTTGGGAAGGAACACAATAACCCCACCAACTCCTCCAATGATACCATCGATTATCATCCTTTTCAGTTGGCCATTAGGAAGGTATTCCCCAATTGTCGCGCTGATAATGTTTATCCCTTTTTCGATAAGTCTCATAGGATATTCGCCCAGTGTGAAGGTGAGCTGAAAAAGGGCACACATAAATATTATTAGGATGGGGAAGGCGAGGTATTTGTTTATTATTATCCTATCAATAGCCTCAGATATATCTGTTCGTTTAACGTGCGATTCCTGTACTGATTCCTTAATAGCGCCAGAGATGAAACCATATCTCAGCTCTGTGAATATAGTTTCGATTTCGTCTTTAAATTTATCCTCTAACCCTTTGCTGCTCTTCTCAGCCTGGTCTAATATATCTTCATAATTTGGATAATCTGCAAGCTTTCTTTGGACATCATTGTCCCTTTCCAAAAGTCTTATTGCGAGCCAGCGGGTGGAATATGTCTCCCCTATCTTCTTTACCCTCCATATCGTCTGTTGTATGTTTTGTATCTCCTTTTCAACATCCGATCCATAATTAACATGAATGTGTCTAGTCTTTAAGCTTTTCCTTTCAGCAACTCGTATTACGGCATCTTTTAGTTCTTCAATCCCGGTTGATCGTGTTCCAACAGTCTTAATGATCGGCATTCCTAAGAGTGTTCCCAGCTTGTCCGCATCAATATCTAGTCCTTTTGATATGGCTTCATCATACATATTCAGCGCAACAACTACCCTTGTGCCCATCTCAATAAGCTGTGTTGTGAGATACATATTTCGCTCTATATTACCTGCATCAACTATATTTATTATTGCATCATGATGCTCATTGATAATAAAATCCCTGGTTATTATCTCCTCAATGCTGTAGGAGGTAAGACTGTATGTGCCAGGTAGATCAACCACTTTAATTGTATATCCATTATGATGCAGAACTCCCTCCCTCTTCTCAACGGTTACTCCACTCCAGTTAGCAACCTTTTGTCTTGCACCTGTTAGAGCATTAAAAATAGTAGTTTTGCCGCTGTTGGGATTCCCCAATAATCCTACAACAATATTCTTGTTTCCCATTAATCTAATCCTTTAAAAAAAGTGGTTTAACTACCAATAGTTTAGCTTCATCGATTCTTAGTGAGATATAAAAGTCTTTAATAGCTATCTTAATGGGATCCTTAAGGGGTGCATACTGTATGATCTTTAACTGCTCACCCTTCCTGAATCCCATTTCGTGGAGTCTTTTTTTTACTGTTCCACTGCCTTTAATGTTAACTATAGTTGAAGTGTCTCCCTCTTTCAGATCACTGAGGAGTCTCTCATCGAGGTTTTTTCTCAGCTCAACTGTCCATTTTTGATTTGAGTCCTTTTCAGACTTATAAAATTCTAAAAGCTTGTATATTTGCTTGCATGCCAATGGAGATAGATGATGTTCTATTCGGCAGGCCTCTTCATCAGCCTTCTCTCTATCTATTCTTAACATAATATTGAAGAAATCGATCAGGAGTCTGTGGCGGCTATAAACCCTTTCGGCTAGTTTTTCACCCTCTTCGGTAAGTTCTATGAAACCATACTTCTCATAGTTGACTAGGCCCTTTTGCATAAGCTTGTTTAATGCTGAGGTTACGCTGGGCATCTTAATGTTCAGTCCTCTTGCAATATCCTTAACTCTTACAACTTTTTTCTTTCTAGAGATGGTTGCTATTATCTCTAAATAGTCTTCCATATGGGAAGAGAGTTCTGTATTTTCAAAATATATGCTGTTTTTGTTGTTTTTCGTCATTTTAACCTCATATCTCTACAGTTCTCTTTGTTATAAATGTATATGCGTTCTCATCTTTCTTACTAAATCCTAAAGGAGGGGTGAGACAGGGATATCCTTTAGTATTATTGAATAATTCGTTATTTCTTAATATATTAAGTCTGCATAATAAATTTAGTCAACACTAATTTTAATGAATTAGAATATAAAGAATTACATAGATTTATTCTGAAATTTTCAGCCTAATAAAATGAGACTTTTAGGAATATTCAACAAGGGAATGATTTTTAAATAAAAATTTTTATATACAGATTAGTTTTTAAATTGAATGAAGAATTGGTAGTGTTAAGAATTAATATTATTTACATTGACTTGGGAGTCTGAATTTGTTAGGCTTGCGAAGCAATTATATATTTCTTTGCATAGTATATTGGGTTTTTTAGTGAAGGTCGGGAATATACTTTCAAGCATGGGGTAGGAAAATTTGGTATTGGAACAGGAAATAGCAATTTTTTTCTGGAATTTAAGGGATACTTTTTTATTTAATATCTTTGAGTTTATATCTGGCAAGTTTTATATATTGTTAACTTCAAGTATCTTTATTTCATATGCGGTTTATAAACTTAAAAAGGGATCTTTACGATTTTTTATTGTTGTTGCATTATCAGTGTCTTTCTCTGATATCTTTTGTTACAGGGTATTGAAACCTATGATTGGCAGGGATAGACCTAAGGTAGAATTAAACATAACTCAAAGATCAATCTCAAAGAGAGCTAAGGATTATTCAATGCCATCGAATCATGCATCGAATATCTCAGCATTTTTTATTGTCTACTTTTTCTTAGTTAGGAGATTTTTTGGTATACTCTTAATTAACTCCCTTCTCATTTGTCTCTCAAGGATCATTCTGGTTAAACATTATCCAACCGATATTCTGTTGGGGATTGCTGTAGGAATTACAGTAGGGCTATTCTCAGTATACCTTTCATCTTTTTTTATTCGAGATGAGACGCTGGAGTAAATGAGGGAGAGATCAGTATTTTTTTCGAAAGTGTATAGAAATTTTACAATTTTATAATTCTTTACTCCACAAATATTCATTGATGAATTAATTTGGTTAATGTTGTTTATAGTGTTTTAATGCTCTCATTCATGATGATAAATTTTATCTCTTGTGAGTGCTTATTGTCAGAGAGTGAGCCTTTCATACCATCCTAAACCAAGGAAATTCAGGATTTGTCGATTTGTTGTTTTTATTGCTTGATATTTTTTCTTAAAAAATCGACATATATATAAGATAGGGACAATAAATATTTTTGGGGAGAGTTATATGGAATTAAAAGCAGAGATGAGCAGCATGTTCAATCCTAACAATTTTAAGAAGAGTTTCATGATAACATGGATGTCAGTGGTGTTTGGTTTTTTTATTATTTTTCTTTTGTTTATTATAGCGAGTCAAACACCAAAGAATAGTGTCTACTCATATATTCTGCAGAATATTGGATTATTTATGCTGTTTAGCTCTCTTCTTTTGGGTCTGGCTGGTGTACACAGATTAAATATAAATTTAGAGGGCTCTTCTATTATGGGGATATTCAAGGATATCTCAAGAAGATCACATTATATATTAGTTATTTCCCTGATTGTCGTTCTATTTCTTTTTGGTATAGTGTTACTTGAAGTTGGATTTTCCTTATTCGGTCATATCCCATATATTGGCTCTGTGATAGTATTATTGTTGACAATTCCCTTGTTTTCTATAAATTTTATTTGTTTAATAATTTCACTCAGCGTAATTCTTATAACACCCTTGATGATTGGCGAAGGCAAGAGCTTAATTGAAATAGGAAAGGATTTCACTAAATTTTTTAAAGAGAAGTGGTTTTATACGGCTCTGTACCTCTTTGTCTCCTTTATTCTTCTCATTTTAGGCTTTATTATTGTCTATTATTTTACAAGGTATTCTGTTGGCGTTACAAAGGCTGTTCAGTGGAAGATAAATGCTGCTTATCCAAAATTTTTAGATATAGCTAGCACAACCTCTTTGTTGACTGATTTTGCTGAGAAGATGGTTCCTGAACCAGATCCAATTGCTGCTTTCAAGAAATATGGTTTTGAGATACTTAATTATCTTGCTATTGTTAGGCATGTTATCAGTTTTTTCTATATAATCCTCTTTTCCTTAATAGTATCTTTCCCATTAGCCGCTTATTATAGTCTCTCTTCTATTTTTTATAAATGGATAAGAGGGTAGAGAATAAACTTACAAAAAAATATACACGATGTATTTCGATGTCCTTTAGTTGGGGTTTAGAGTAAAGTCATTATTGATTCTATATTGATCCTGTTACATATTAATAGGTATAATTAAGAATTAGTATTTATGATAGATTTAAACAATTACTTAACTAGATATTCCAAATACCTCATGATTTCAGTACTCTTTGTATTGAGCGTATTGGTAGGGATTGTACGTTTACTCACTGGACCAGAATGGGAATTGACCCTCTTTTACATTTTTCCAATTTATATTGCTACATGGTATATTGGGAAATCGGCAGGGATCTTTATTTCAATTATTAGCGCCATGTCCTGGCTTTTAGCTGATTTTATAATGATAAGTTCTTTTTCCAATGCCTTGGTGCCTTCTTTGAATCAAACATTCAGGTTGATCGTTTTTTTAATCATTACCCTTGGCTTGTCGAAATTGAAGAGTTCATTAGATCGACAGCGAGAGCTTGCCATGACTGATTCATTAACCGGGATAGCTAATAGGCGATCCTTTCTGAAATCCGCAAACATGGAGATTCTTAGGTCGAACAGGCTTAAGCGGCCCTTCTCAGTTGCATATATGGATATTGATGATTTTAAGAATGTTAATGATACATTAGGACATAGCAAGGGCGATGCGCTCCTCTATTCAGTGGCCAACACTTTAAGTAGTAATACCCGAGCAATTGATGTAGTAGCGCGATTAGGGGGCGATGAATTTATTATACTGTTACCTGAAACTGGATCTAAATCAGCGCGTGAAGTAGCACTCAAGCTTCAGGCAAATCTTATGGAGATTGTAAAGGAAGGTGGTTGGTCAGTGACCTTCAGTTTTGGTGTGGTAACTTTTAAGTGCCCACCAAAGGGTATTGATGAGATGATAAAAGAGGCAGACACCCTCATGTATTCTGCAAAGCAGGACGGCAAGAACATGATTAAATATAAAATAAAGAATAATTATAATAAGGGTTCTGTCGGTGTTGCTTAATCAATCTCTCAATTATTCTTGTTTATGATTTCTCCAACATGCTCAACCAACTTCCTAATAATCCCAGTCAATTGATTTCCGGGAGGCATTTGAATGGTTAGTTTACTATACACTATATTAATTGTCCTATTGGTTTTACTTGCCTGTATTATTTTGTTTTTATTTCTAAAGGTTATCCAATTAATGATCGGAAGGAGGAGGGTATCTATTGAGCTGGATGGGAAGCGTTATGAATCCTTTCCATCTCCTGGTTTTGTTAAGTCATTATCAATTCTACCAGTGATTGATTATTATTCCTCCAATAGGGAGCTTAAGACAGAGGCAGGTGTTTCATATCTTATCAAGGCCGATGATACATCAATAATGATGGATGTGGGATACAATGCTCGTAGGGAGCATCCTTCAGCCCTTCTTCATAATATGAGGGTGCTTGGCAAAAATATTAGTGATATTGACATGATCTTTATTAGCCACATCCATCTAGATCACGTTGGTGGGATGAGGGAACAGAGGGAGAAGACATTCAGCTTATCTCAGGGTAGTGTTGATATTGGGAGTATCCCTGTCTATGCTCCAGGTAGACTTAATCCGTCGAGGTGGAATCCCGATCCACTTGTAGAGGAGATAAGAGAACCGAGAATAATAATGCCGGGCATTGCAAGCATTGGGATTATTCAAAGATTTTTGTTTATGGCGGGGTATATTGAGGAGCAGAGTTTGGCTATAAATGTGAAAGGGAAGGGGGTGGTCCTCATTATTGGATGTGGCCATCAGACTATTGAAAGGATAATTGAAAGAACCAGGATGCTCTTCACAGAGCCGATTTATGCTATTATAGGAGGGCTTCACCTGCCAGTTAATGGCGGAAGGATTATGATTGGCCCCTTGAATCTACAGGGTATTGTCGGTTCAGATCGGACTCCATTTAGGGGAGTAAATGAGAAGGATGTAGCTAGAGCAATAGAGGTAATCAAAAGAGAGGATGTGAGATTAGTCTCCCTCTCTCCACATGACAGCTCTGATTGGAGCATCGATAGGTTCAAAGACGCATTTAAGGAAAGATATATTCACTTAAGGATTGGGGAAGAGATAGGGATATGATCTATTTTCGTATAATAATATTTATTTCCCTGTTGCTGGGGAATTTATCCTTCACATTCGCTGTTGACACAAACGCTATAAATACTACCCAAGAACAGGATAGTAATAACGATAAGATCATTGTTATACTCCCATTTTATAATTATTCTGATTCAGATCTCAAGTATATTTCAACATATATTCCAGAGCTGATCTCTGGGCATATATCCGATTATATTGGATTTAAAGTTTTAGATTCAAGATTGCTGGATAGGGAGATCAAGCGTAGAGGAATGACCCCGGAGATGTTGTATGATAAGCATGTGGCCTTGAGATTTTTTGAGGATATCAATGCTGATATCGGTCTTTATGGCAGGTATATTATTCATGGGACTAGTATGAGGATCGAGTATAAGGTCGCAGTTTTTGGTGTTGAGAATGTTGATAGAGATTATGCCTTTGATGGGGAGATGAATGAGTATTTGCTTAACACCCTGGATAAATTTTCGCAAAGTAGCACAGATTGGTTGGTGAAAAATGTTTTATCTAAGTACAGCTTGAATTTAGAGAAGAGGGAGAAGACCCGTTCCAAGAAATATCTTGATAGAATTAAAGAGTCTATGATTGGCAGATTTATACGCAATAAATGGATTTTTGCTATTTTAATGATTTTCTTTTTTTATTTTCTCTCCAAGCTGACTTCTTTACTTATAAAGCGGTTTTTCCCGAGGATAATTGAATTGGCAAATGGATCGATTGATGAGAGTATAATTCGAAAGTTTAGAAGAACATTAAAGTGGATTATTATACTAATTGGTATAAGGTTATCACTTATTTTATTGGATATCTCTCCCAATATATATAGTACACTAAACGCTATAATAGTTGCTTTCATAATTGCATTAGTTATTTATGAAATAATATTAGTTATAGAGGGTTTGGCGCTTTTTATGGGGAAGGATGTTGCGGATAAAATAAATCCCCGGGTTAATAGGGATTTGATGCCGCTTTTTGTGAGTTTAATTAAGATTTCAGTTGTTATAATAGGTACGATTATAATTTTGTCAAAGTTTGATATTGATGTTGGTCCCTTTATAGCATCCATTGGGATAATGGGTATAGCCGTCGGTTTTGCAGTGAGGGATAGTCTTGCAGATTTTATTGGAGGAATTTTTCTTGCCCTTGATCATTCAATTGCAGCGGGTGATATGGTGACAATTGATGATGATACGGGTATAATTCAAGAGGTGGGATTAAGGAATACAAAGCTATTAACCTTTGATAATGAGATGATAATCATCCCCAATGGCGATCTCTCTAATACGAAGTTTAAAAATTTTGTCCTGCCAGATCCCGCTTTTAGAATAGTTGTTAATTTTAGTGTGGCCTATGGAGCGGATGTCGATAGAGTAGAGGAGGTTGTTTTGAATGCATTGAAGGGAATTGAAGATTTATCTGATGATCCAGCTCCACAGTGTTTGTTTATAGAAATGGGTGATTTTTCGCTAAATTTCCAGGCTAAGTTCTGGATACCCGATTACAATAATAAGCTATTTAAGAAGATGGAGGCCACAAAGGCGATCTATAAGGCATTGAATGAATCGAATATCGCCATTCCATTCCCAACTCAGACACTCTACATAAAAAATGATCAGGAGTAATTTCTATTCCTTACCCTCAACACCGTTTGTCTGCTCTAATTTTGATCTTGCTGTACAGTTGCTTTCATCCAATATATAATCCTCAAAAACAGATGGAGCCACACCTTGCATGATTTTCAGCATTTCAACACAAACCCTCCTGATTTCCCACTGGGCATTTTTTTTAAGCCTAAGTGAAAAGATATGGCGTAATTCCCGAAAATTTGCGGTAAAAATAATCTGGCTTTCTAGAGCATTGGGAAGGACAAACCTGGCGTCCTCCTTCTTTATTCCCATTTCACGGAGTTCCTTGTATACCCTTCTAGAGCTTTCAATAAAATCCTTGAAAATGCCATGGGCCTTGCTGTTTTTAAGGATATTTGGCGGAAGGATATAATTGAATTCTGATTCATTTACGTATCTTTGAGACTGTTGTGAAAAGCTTGCCAGCCTATGCCTGACAAGTTGATGAGTAAAGGCTCTGGAAGCCCCCTTTATCCTGAATGTTGCGCTTGCATGTTCTAAAATAGAATGATGGCCGCTTTTAATACAGTTTCTAATAAATTGTTTCTCGCTATTCTCTGTAATCCTGTCTATAGATAGATAACAGGTCCGTCCTGCCTCCTCAATTAACTTCTCTCCATCCTGTGTTACTGCAAGGAGCTTGACATCGGGTTGTGTGATTTCCATAGCCGATCCCCTAATTCTATAAATAATATTTTGATGTGCATTTCGATGATGATCAATTCAATTCATAATTATATTTATGTCCCTTGTCAATCATTTTGAGTATACACAATTGGATGAGTTATAGATCATCAAATGATATCTATGCTTGGATAATATACACCGGAAATTCAAGGATCTTTATTCAACCGTTCACCGGTTAGAAATTTGGGCTAGTCTGTCTTTGCTCATACATTCCACTAATTCAGAACCAGTAAACGGTTGTTTCTTTACCTATGTCACTTCCCTGCCATAATGCTGTTTATATCTGCTTTTACTCTGCCAATTGGTTTGATATCAAAATTTTCTATAAGCACCTTGACAACATTTGTCGATAAAAATGCTGGAAGGCTAGGCCCCAGGCGAATCCCCTTAATGCCAAGGTAAAGGAGCGCCAGGAGAACAGCAACAGCCTTCTGCTCATACCATGCGATGTCGTATGATATTGGAAGCTCATTTATGTCTTCCAGTTGGAATATTTCCTTCAATTTCAGGGCTACTACAGCAAGGGAGTAAGAATCATTGCACTGACCCGCATCCAGCACCCTAGGGATGCCATCTATTTCGCCAAGATTGAGTTTGTTGTATCTATACTTAGCGCAGCCTGCTGTTAGTATTACTGCATCCTCAGGAAGCCCTTGTGCAACTTCAGTAAAATAATCTCTCTCTTTATGACGCCCATCACAACCGGCCATAACAACAAAGCGCTTGATAGCGCCCGATTTAATGGCATCTATTACTTTATCTGCAAGCGTAATAATCTGATCGTGAGCAAATCCCCCTACTATCTTCCCAGACTCGATTTCCACAGGGGGACGACATTTTTTTGCCATCTCAATAATCTCCGAAAAATCCTTACTCCCTTCATCTGTTCTATCTGGTATATGCTTTATCCCCGGGTAGCCAACCACATCGGTTGTGAACACTCGATCCTTATAGGAGTCCCTTGGCGGCACTAGGCAGTTAGTTGTAAATAGAATTGGCCCATTGAAGGATTCAAACTCCTCCTTCTGCCTCCACCACGATCCCCCGTAGTTGCCGATGAGATTCTTATATCTTTTAAAGGCTGGATAATAATTCGCTGGTAGCATCTCGCCATGAGTATATACATCCACACCCGTCCCTTTGGTCTGTTCCAAAAGCTCTTCCAAGTCCTTCAGATCATGACCACTGATTAGTATCCCAGGATTATCTTTTACGCCAATATCCACCTCAGTTATTTCAGGATTGCCATAAGTCCGAGTGTTAGCTTCATCAAGCAATGTCATTGTCTCAACAGCAATTTTACCGGCTTTTAGCACAAGATTCACCATCTCTTCCTGTGTTAGATCTTTAGTAGTGGATGCTAGACCATCTATCTGAAAATCATAGATATCCTGATTGCGATAACCTAAAACCTCAGCGTGATGAGCATAAGCAGCGATTCCCTTTAATCCATAAATCAATAGTTCCCTGAGTGAGCGTACATCTTCATTCTCAGTAGAATGAATACCAACCTCTGCTGCCTTCCTGTGAAATTCAGCGAAATCGTCTGAAAACCAGAGCGCTGATTCATGCAAATCCCTTGGTAGAGCTTTTTCATATTCTTTTTTCAATATTTCCTTTATTTTTAGACCTTCTTGAATAAGTGAAATTATTCTATCACTATCAAAATTTACATTCGTAATAGTAGTAAAGAGGGCCTGAGAAATAAATAATCCTAACTTTGGGTCCTCTATACCCTGTTTCTTGGCTTCCTCTCCAAAGATTGATATTCCCTTTAAGACAAAGATCAGCAAATCCTGCAGATTGGCAGTTTCATCCGTTTTCCCACAGGCTCCTTTAACTGAACAGCCTCTATTCTTAGCTGTTTCCTGGCATTGATAACAAAACATGCTCATTTTAACCTCCTAAATATTAACTTAATCATTTGAATTTTTCTTATGCAATTTATACAACCTATCCGTCAAAGACTCATTGACCTATGTCAATTAGCATTAAAAAATCCTTATTGCAATTTCTAACCTAAAATAGTAACACTGTCATGTTATGGACATAGATGATCTTTTGAAAAAAACCGAATTCTTCAGAGATATCAGCCTTTCTGCCAGAGGAGAAATAGCCAAACAGGGCTCAATTATTTCAATCTCCCGTAATGAGATACTCTTCTTAGAAGAGGATGTCGGTTCTACCTTTTATATTCTTGCTGAAGGGAGTGTGAAGCTTTATAAAGCCGCGCCAGATGGGAGGGAAATAACCATTAGACTCGTGAAGCCTAATGAAGTATTCGCTGAAACGATACTCTTTGAAAATAATTGCTATCCTGTTAGCGCAGTGGCTGTTACAGATGCTTCTCTCTTTGCCATCCAGCGTTTTTCATTTTACGTCTTATTAGACCAATCTGACTTCCGTAATGAGTTTATTGCAATATTAATGAAGAGAATGCGCTATCTTACTAACAGAATCCTTTATCTAACCTCTTATGATGTTGAGGAACGCTTTTTTATGTTTCTTGTCGATCGTTACGGAAAAAAGGACTCCTATGATATTAAGCTGTCCAAAAAGGATATAGCCTCTGTAATAGGAACCATCCCTGAAACATTTTCCAGACTTATTCTTCGTTTAAAAAAGAGGGGAGTTCTGGAGTGGGAGGGCTCAACATTAAATATCCTGAATAGTTACTGGGAGGATCTCTATCTTGGTGAGTAGGCCCTAATGAATATTCAGATGAAGAGGAGATTATTTTACCGCTTTATCCCTGTATTTAATAACAGTTCCCCTTGCATTCCAAGTAAAGGAGTTGTAGATAATCCATATCCCGAAGTTTTCAACGTCAAAAGTATAATTAATAATATCATCCCCTCCCATCTCCTTTGCTTTCTCTTCAAGTATTTTAAAACCGTCACCACCCCATTGAAAAAGAAAGAGAATATTTCTTATTGTGCCTTTTTCTTCTACACTACCGATGATTTTGAAGTCATCAGTGGTTAGTTGATAATTTGTGCCTTTATTTAAAACAAAGGGCGATTTAATGTGATGATAGATACAACCTGTCATTATGGAGCAAATAGCAATGATCATGAATAAAACCATAATTTGCTTTTTCATATCTCTTACCTCCCCTTTCTATTATAATTGACCTCTTATTGAAGAGGTAAATATTTTAATGTCAAGCTATAATCAGACAAAGATGTAAAAATGGCTAATTGCATTCAACTCATTATCCTCTTTCTTGATAAAATTTGCTCGATTGTAGAAAGATTAGATGTAGAGGAAAATCTTACTGGTTGATATTATCATTGACATATTTTGGTGATATGGATAATTTGCCACTATTTTAATTACATTGATGGTATTTCGAGATGGGGTATACAAATAATATTATTATTTTGATATAATTACGTTGTTATTTCATTTAGTACTTTTCATTATCACCATCATATCCCAATATAAACATTCTAAAAGAGAGATGAATGTACTATTTTCTTCAACCCAGTGAACTAAGAGAATCTACATTTCAAGACTTATATCATTGTTCAATGGATAATTGTTAACTATTGGCAGACTCTCAGGGATAAGGAAAAAAATATAGAAGGAAAATATCATGCATCAAAAGGATTATGGAATTGAAACAAAGGCTATTCATGCTGGTCAAAAGCCTGATCCATCAACACGTTCGCGGGCAGTTCCGATATACCAGACAACAAGCTTTGTTTTTGAGGATAGTCAGGATGCTGCTGATTTGTTTAGTATGCAAAAGTTCGGGAATATCTATACACGATTGATGAATCCCACAACCGAAGTATGGGAATCAAGAATTTCAGTAATTGAAGGAGGAACTGCCGCTCTTGGAACCTCAAGTGGTATGGCTGCAATATTTCTTGCTATTCATACCATTGCAAGATGCGGGGATCATATCGTATCTTCAGCATCATTATATGGTGGCACTGAAACCTGCTTTAGGTATACATTGCCAAGAATTGGTATTGAAACAACATTTCTTAATGAGCCTACTCCTGAGGAGGTAGAGAAGGCAATATGTGATAATACCAAAGCTGTGTTTCTTGAAACCATTGGAAATCCAAGCGGTGATGTGGCAGATATAGAGGGTGTAGCTGAGGTAGCGCATAGTTATGGGATTCCTGTCATCATAGATAATACATTTGCTCCTATACTCTGCAAGCCTATTCAACATGGAGCAGATATTGTTATTCATTCATGCACAAAATGGATAGGAGGACATGGCACCTCAATTGGAGGGATAATTATAGATGGAGGTAAATTTGACTGGGGTAATGGAAGGTTTCCTGAGTTTACTGAGCTTGATGAAAGCTATGAGGGACTCTCATATTGGAATAGGTTTTCAGATTATCCAGATATGGGCAACATTGCTTTTATCATTAAGGCGCGAGTGCAGGGGATGCGTAATATCGGGATGTGTCCCAGTCCATTTAATTCTTTCCTGTTTCTACAGGGATTGGAGACGCTTCCCTTGCGTATCACAAAGCACTGTAAGAATGCGATGGAATTGGCCCAATTTTTAAAATCCAATGATAGAGTAGAATGGGTAAACTATACGGGTTTACCTGAGCATCCGGCGTATAATAAGGCAAAGAAGTACCTAAAGGGAGGATTTGGATCGGTTTTAGGCTTCGGTATAAAGGGTGGGATTGAGGCTGCGGTAAAATTTATTGATTCAGTTAAGCTTGCAAGCCATTTGGCAAATGTGGGCGATGCTAAGACCTTGGTATTGCATCCCGCTTCAACGAGTCATCAACAGATGAGTGTGGAAGCCCAGTGGGCTGCTGGTGTGACCCCTGAATTAATCAGGGTATCTGTAGGGATTGAGTCTATTAGAGACATTATAAATGATTTCAAGCAGGCGCTTGAGAAGATAAAATAATGAACAAAAGATCTATTGGAATCGTTCACACAGAGATTATGGGTATTCCTCTTCCAGATGGGGATTTTAAACTCGAGAGGGGAGGTACGCTCTCCAGGGTGGAGGTTGCCTTTGAGCGATATGGAAAATTATCTGAAAAGGGTGATAATGTCATTCTGGTATGTCATGCCCTATCAGGGGATGCTCATGCTGCTGGTTATCATACCAATGATGAAAAGAGTGTGGGTTGGTGGGATAATATGATCGGACCTGGCAAAGGAATTGATACTGAGAGGTTTCATGTTATCTGTTCAAATATTTTGGGCGGATGCAAGGGTACAACTGGTCCATCATCCATAAATCCAGCGACAGGAGAGATTTATGCTACGAACTTTCCTGAAATCACGATTGGGGATATGGTTGAACTCCAAAAGAAGTTGCTTGATTTACTTAGTATAAGGAGGCTCTATGGAGTGATAGGGGGGTCAGCAGGAGGTCTTCAGGTTCTCGAGTGGTGTGTGCGCTATCCAGACTTTATTGAAAAGGCTGTATGCATAGCCGCTACTGAGAGCCTATCAGCCCAGGCTCTCTCTTTTGATATTGTTGCTCGCAATATTATCATGGCTGATCCCTTATGGAATGATGGTTATTATTATGGTAGAGATATTCCAAATAAGGGATTATCACTTGCACGTATGATTGGTCATATAACCTATCTTTCCAAGGAATCAATGGATGTAAAGTTCGGTAGAGAGAGGCGTGAAGATAGAGAAAGGAGTCCCTTTAATACGGATTTTCAGGTTGAAAGTTATCTAGACTATCAGGGTAGAAGTTTTGTAGAACGTTTTGATGCAAATTCCTTCCTCTATATTACTGCGGCCATGGACTCCTTCTCCCTTACAGAAAGGGGTGGGTCGCTTGATGAGGTATTCAGAAAATTGGAGTCTAAATTTTTTATCATTTCTGTCTCCTCAGACTGGCTTTATCCAGCAGAGCAATCAAAGGAGTTGGCTGAAAACCTGCTTATATCTGGTAAAGATGTGACCTATTGTAATTTGGCATCTCAATTTGGGCACGATTCATTTCTGATTAGTAATAGTGATCTAAATAGCTTAATATATTCCTTTTTTGAGGATCCTTATTCTAGTAATAAGAAAGATCAAATTTTTGATGAAGCTCATATCAAGGATTTTGAGATCATTGCACGAATGATAAAGCCTTCAAGCAAGCTTCTTGATTTAGGTTGTGGAGATGGATCATTTCTACAAAAGATGCTAATAAGGGATAGTGTATCAGTGCATGGCATTGATATAGATGTTAAGAATATAATCGAATGCAACAGAAAGGGTGTGTCAGTATTTCAGGTTGACCTTGATGAAGGTCTTGGCATGATCCCTGATAATTTTTATGATTACGCGATCCTATCCCGTACACTTCAGGAGGTACATAAGCCGCATCTTGTATTAACAGAAATGCTCAGGGTGGCAAGGATGGGTATTGTCTCATTTATCAATTTTGCCAACTGGAAGCAGAGAGTTGTCTTATCGATCAAGGGATGTCTGCCTCTTTCTCAAAAAATGACAAATAAGTGGTATAACACTCCTAATATTCATTTTCTTTCATTGAATGATTTCAAGGATTTTTGCATGGAGAATGATATTTCAATTCTTGAAGTTGTTTCTATACCCAATGGGATAACAAGTCATATCTTTACATATCTTAAAAGATACAATATAGGGGCTGATCGGGTTATTGTGAAGATAACTAAGAAGTGATTAGACGAGTAAATTACATTGTATCTAATTTACTCCTTTCCCTATCAAGACTAAGGAAAGGAGTAAATTAAAATATAGATAGTACAAGCTATATTCAGAAGCCCAGTATCTTACCTATTTCAGGTGAGAATTTGATCACGACACCAGCAAATACAACTGAGACCATGGTCATTAGTTTGATAAGGATATTTAGTGAAGGACCTGAAGTGTCTTTGAATGGATCGCCAACTGTATCCCCAACAACTCCTGCCTTATGAGCCTCTGAGCCTTTGCCGCCATAGTGTCCTTTTTCGATATATTTTTTGCCATTGTCCCAGGCTCCTCCAGCATTATTTAGCATACATGCCAGAGAGAAACCAGCGGTCAAACCACCAGCTAGAAGACCCATAACACCGGAAACACCAAGAAATAAACCTGTAAGAACAGGTGCTATAATCGCCAAAAGGGATGGTACAATCATTTCTTTCTGAGCTCCGGCTGTAGAGATGGCTACGCACTGGGCATAATCAGGTTTCTCTGTTTTATCAAGAATGCCGGGCTTTTCCCTGAATTGCCTTCTTACTTCCTCGATCATTGATCCAGCGGCCCTACCAACAGCCTTCATGGTCATAGCACTGAATACAAATGCCATCATGGCGCCAAGAAATAGTCCACAAAGTACCTTCGGATTCATGAGTGTAATATCATATGCCCTAACAAAGTCAGCCATTTTAGCGCTATGAGCGATTACATCATTTGGCCCAAGGGTGACGCCATCAGGCAATATATTATAGAACTTAATCGTACCCACCTGGAAAAACTCGCTTCCAGCCAGTTTCCCAAGCCAGAGTTTCACCTCTTCAAGATAGGCTGAGAGCAGTGCCATGGCTGTTAACGCTGCGGAACCGATAGCGAATCCCTTTCCTGTTGCAGCGGTTGTATTGCCAAGCATATCTAGGGCATCTGTACGTTCTCTTACTTTTGGATCCAATCCACTCATCTCTGCATTGCCGCCGGCATTGTCTGCGATGGGACCATATGCATCCGTTGCCAGTGTAATCCCTAACGTTGAGAGCATCCCCACTGCAGCAAATCCAATACCATAAAGACCTTGTGAAATATTTGTGAATCCTCCGGATAAACCAAAAGCAACTAGAATACCAATTACTATTGTAATAACAGGTATCCCGGTTGAATACATTCCAGTTGCAATACCTTCAATAATTGTTGTAGCGGATCCCATCCTGGCTTGATCTGCTATCCCCTGTGTTGGTTTATATTCATCTGAGGTATAGTACTCTGTTGATTGACCAATAATAAGTCCAGCAATGAGTCCGGCAATAACAGCGCCAAATATTCCCCAGTTTATTAGTCCTATTTGCACCATTACAGCTAATGCTATAAGTATAAGAACTGAACTGCCCCATACACCCAGATTCAAAGACTTGAGTAGATTCTTCATTGATGCCTCTTCTTTCGTCTTGACAGCGAAAATGCCGAGGATTGAAAAGATAATACCGAGACCTGCGACGATCATGGGTGCGATCACAGCCTTTAATCCACCATAACCGGATGAAATTGGTAATGCCGCACCAAGAGCAGCGGTTGCAAGAATTGAACCACAGTATGATTCATAGAGGTCAGCACCCATACCCGCAACATCGCCAACATTATCGCCAACATTATCAGCTATAGTAGCAGGATTTCTGGGATCATCCTCTGGAATTCCTGCCTCAACCTTGCCAACAAGGTCAGCTCCTACATCAGCAGCCTTTGTAAATATGCCGCCTCCGACCCTTGCAAAGAGTGCCTGGGTTGATGCACCCATTCCAAAGGTAATCATAGTAGTAGTGATCTCAACAAGCTTTGCATGCTTAAAATCAGGAGAAGCAATCAGACCTTCATTATATACTCCACCTGCAATGCCAACCTTTTCAATTAGAGATTGACTGAGCCCCCAGACATTATTGTCATATAGATAATTGAGAACCAGATACCAGATAGAAATATCGATGAGACCGAATCCAACTACAACCAAGCCCATCACAGCGCCAGATCTGAAAGCCACCCTCAATCCTCTATTCAGCGATTGAGAAGCTCCATAGGCTGTCCTGGATGAGGCATTTGTAGCTGTTCTCATCCCAAGATAGCCGCATAGTCCAGAAAAAAAGCCGCCTGTTAGAAAAGCAACAGGCACAAATGGATTTTGAACACCCAAAAAGGCCAAAAGCGATAGGATTATAAGAAGAACGATAAATACAATCGTTACAACCTTATACTGCCTTATAAGATAAGCCAAAGCCCCCTCTCTTACATGACCCGCAATCTCTATCATTGTCTCGTTGCCTTCATCCGCCTTCATCATGTTCTTGTAGAAGAACCATGCAAAAAGGAGGGCAACAAGTGAACCTATTGGTGCAATGTAGAATAAATTAACTTCCATATATCAATACTCCTTATTATTTTATTTTTCCATTAAGTTATATACAAGTTCCACTATATCACAGGTTTCCATATTCTGAATATCAAGCTCAGTAATACCATCAGTTATCTTTGTCAAGCAGAATGGACAAGCTGTCCCTATTTTCGTAGCACCTGTATCATGTGCATCTTTTGTTCTGAATTGATTAATCCTGCTTCCCAAATTTTCATCAAGCCACATGAGTCCACCTCCTGCACCACAGCAAAAACTTGTCTTATGATGCCAGTTCATCTCAATGAACTCGGTGCCAGGTATTGCCCTGATAATATCCCTTGGGTAATTATATATCTTATTATATCTTCCGAGAAAGCAGGAATCGTGATATGTAATCTTTCCGATTAGGGCATTAGTTATTTTGATCTGTCCCTTACGTAATAGATCAGCAATAATCTCTGTATGATGATAGACCTCATAATTGCACTCCAAGGGATTATTATATGAATCAACGCCAACCTTGGCAAATTCTGGATATTCTTTTTTTAGGATGTTGTATCCATGAGGACATGTGGTAATGATCTTTTTTACTCCATAGTTATTAAAGGTTTCAAGATTCTGCGCTGCAAGTGTATGGAATAGATATTCATTCCCTGTTCTCATAGCAGAATCCCCACAGCATGCTTCTTCAGACCCAAGAATGCCAATTTTGTAACCAGCCATCTTCAATGTTTTCACCAACGCAGAGGCTACCTTCTGGTTCCTCTTATCATAAGATGCTGAGCATCCAACAAAATATAGAAAGTCAACATCCGGATCCTTGGAAAGGGCTTTAATACCCAGTTCTTCAGTAATCCAGTCACCCCTTGATGCAAATGAAATTCCAAAGGGATTGGAATTTTCTTCTATATTATTAAAGGCTGTCTGAAGTTCTCTTGAAATCTTTCTCTCTTTGAGAACCAGATGCCGTCTCATGTCTGTTATCTTATTCATATGTTCAATCTGAACTGGACAGACCTCCTGACATGCAGCACAATTTGTACAGGACCAAATCACATCTTCTAAAACAGAGCCACCTATTAGAGCTTGTGATTCAACTTTTGTCGGATCTTCTGCTGTTATCAGTTTTGGTATTCTAATATCCATGTTATTCTTAATATCATTTATCATATTTTTTGGTGATAATGGTTTCTCGGTTATGTAAGCAGGACACCTGTCCTGACATCTGCCGCATCTCATACATGCGTCACAATCCATAAGCTGCTTCCAGGTAAACTCCTCTACCCTGGAAACGCCAATGGTATCATCATCCTCAACCTTTGCAGGGTGGATAATATGGAAAGTGTATTTAGTGTCTGGATTTTCAGTATTTAAATTTTGATAATATACATTTAGGGAAGAAATTAGTATGTGTCCCAATTTCCCAGATGCCAATAATCCGATGAATCCAAAAGCCGATATTGTGTGAATCCACCAGTTAATATAATGAGCTACTTCAATTGTCGGTGTGTCTGAAAATGAAAAGGCAAGGGAAAGTATATAACCGCAGGGAGACCAAACTTCAAATTCAGGGAAGCCGCTAATTGCTATCCTCATGGCTTCACTAAAGAAACCCGTAATAACTATGAGTAAAATGAGGATCAGGGTAAATGTATCAATTGGCTTTGTGTCTAGCCGATTGGGTTTTAATATATATCTTCTCCTGAATGCCATTACAATACCAGTAATGATAATCAAGCCGAAGAAATCTCCTATAAGTGACCATATTAAATATATGTTACCGTAGATGAATTTTGTATTGAAAAGCAGATCCGTGAAATAATGTTGAAGACCAATAAGTGACATTACAATGAACAATCCCAAAAAACCAAAAAAGATACATCCATGCATTGTGCCTGCATATGCCTCCCTGAAGGTCTTAACTTGAAGGAAAACATATTTAAATATAGCGACAATCCTCTTTTCGGGAAAATCAGTCCTTAACTCATCATTTCCTTTTCTCCATATTCTCACCCTTTTAATGAGAGTAAAAGAAAGATAGATAATAGCAACGATGAGGTATAAGTATATACCCCATCTCATAAAACCATTTGTGCCGCCAATGTTGAAAAAAAATTCTCGGGATATGTCAGTAGGAGGAATATCATAGAATTCAGGAATGTTCATTTATTGATATTCTTCCCCCTTTATAAGTTAAATTTATATATTGGCTTATATTATTTAATCTTATCTTTGTATTCACAACCAGCAATTCTAGGCAAGAGCTTTGTCTACAAGCTCTAGTATATCGTAAGCAGAGTATGTATTCTCATCGAGTCCGATCTCCACTATTCCATCTGAAAGCATTGTCATACAGAATGGGCAAGCCGTTGCTACTACGTTAGCCCCTGAATTTTTGAAATCTTCGGTTCGGTATTGATTAATCCTTTTCCCAATTTTTTCTTCTATCCACATCCTGCTTCCGCCAGCCCCGCAACATATGCTCTTATTATGATTTTTACTCATCTCTACTAATTCTATACCGGGTATAGCTTGTAATATCTTTCTTGGCGCTAAATATATTTCGTTATATCTACCGAGGAAGCATGAATCATGATAAGCGACCTTTTCGTTTACTGGATTGGTTAAGGTTAATTTGCCCTCCTCTATGAGATTGGCCAGTAAATCTATATGATGATATACCTCATAGTTACCCCCATACTTGGGATATTCATTCTTGATAACATTAAATCCGTGTGGGCATGTTGTTATAATTTTTTTAACGTTGTATGAATTCAATGTCTCTATATTCTGTGTAACTAAAGTCTGGAAGAGATACTCATTCCCGGCTCTCAATGCTGAATCACCGCAGCATGCTTCTTCAGAACCTAAAATCCCCACCTTCAATCCAGCCTTTTTCAGTATTTTCACAAGTAGCCTTGCAATATCCTGATTCCTTTTATCGTATGAAGCAGCGCAACCCACAAAGTATAGATAATCAACTTCTGAATCTTCGGAGAGTGTTTTTAGTCCTAGGTCTTCAGTAACCCAATCAGCCCTAGCAGCAAAGGCGAATCCGTAGGGATTGTAGTTGTTTTCCATATTTGTAAAGGTGGTCTGTAATTCTGTGGCCATTTTCCCCTCTGTCAGAACCTGATATCTCCTTATATCAATAATTTTCTGTACATGCTCAATGAAAACCGGGCAATGTTCCTGACAATTCATACAATTTGTGCATGCCCAGATGGCCTCTTCTTCCAATATGCCATCCACTAATGGCTTTTCTAAATATTCTTTGGCCTCATCCGTTTCCCTCTCTTTTTCATCTTCAATAAGCATCAATCCTCGTTTTAATAGATTAAGCTTTAGATCATGAATAAGCTCTTTTGGGCTTAGGGGTTTATCTGTTAGATATGCGGGACAGTTCTCCTGGCATCTTCCGCATTCAGTGCATGCATAAAGATCAAGCATCTGCTTCCATGTAAAATCTTCAATTCTATAGGCTCCGAATGTTTCAGCCTCTTCATCGTCTATGTCGAGTTGAGCGAGTTCTCCAACTGGTTTTGATGATTTAAAGAATACATTAGGAATAGCGCCCAGAAGATGTAGATGCTTTGAGTAAGGAATATAAACTAAAAAACCTAATATTATAATGATATGTATCCACCAGAATACGTCTCTAATAGATTCGGCTGTTGTATGGCTAGCCCCAGAGAATAAATATGAAAACAATGAGGATATAGGCATGAATAGATCGAGCCTTAGTCCCGCAATCTGTATCATATTAAATCTGTCAATTGCGCTGAAATTATCTTCTGCAAGTTTCTCAGAGAGCTCAGCTCCGTTAATACCGAAGAGTGTAAGAATAATTAGTGATATTAATATGATTATTACTGTTGCATCAACCTTCGCATGTGGATCCTTTGCCTCCAGTCTTACAGGTTTAAGCATATATCTTCGTACAAGCCCTATCATTAAGGCAATGAGAACGATGAAACAGATTATATCTATAATTAGATAAAGTATCTCTCCAATAATAGGAGTTCCGATTAGTTCTTCTGCTATTTTGTCGTATTTGAAATCTCTAAAGAAACCCTGAGCAAAAAGTTCCAACGCGCCGATTTGAATTACAACAAAACCCCAAAATATAAAGAAATGTCCCCAACCGGATATCTCTTTAACTACACGCCTTTGGCCAAGCACAAATATTACTACATTCATTATCCTTTGGGCAATGTTGTCAAATCTATCCTCTGGTTGACCAAGGCGCAGCACCCATAAGAGTTGAGTAACCCTGTATCCAAACCAACCTACAGATATAAAAATTAATAGTAGTAGAATAAAACTTGAAGTACTCATGGTATAACTCCTTAAATTCTTAGCGAGATAGGCGACTCTGTCGAGAAAGTTGTTTGAGATTCAAGGGTCTTACTATAATCAAATATGTACGGTCAACTTACTCCTTTGAACTCATAATTCTCATTTGAATCCCTTCATCATGCTCTTTTGGATTAAGCTAGCAACAATCAAAATAAGTCTTGAATCATTGTCTCAAAATAATATTATTTGTGTAATGAATGAGAAAATATCTTTATTGAAATGATTGACACTAATAAACATTTCAATATTCGATACCTTGAAAGAGTAGATATATTATTATAATTATAAAAAAATAATAACTTGAATTACGAATTATTTTACCAACATGAATTGTTAATGTTGAATCTGTCAATAAAAATTAATATTTCTGTATTTGCTATTGATTGATGAAATGTCGTTCTGGGAATGGATAAAGTTGGGTTCCCTTTTTTGCTAATAATTATATCATTTTCTCTTGACATTTGGAATTTCCGATTTATCTTCGCTCCGAATTTTATATATAACCATAGAGTTAATAATTTAACAATAGTCAGGCATCTTAAAAGCGGTTTACAGGTTACTTGAAATGGGGAAATTTTACTGAAGAGACCTGTGCTTAATGCTTCTGTAAATTCTAATACTAAATTTATAAATAGGATTATTTTTGATTTGAGTTTCCGATAAGGGGTTAGTGTATTATAAAAATAGTAAGTGAAGGATGTTTTATTATTAAATTAGTGGATTTAGATTGATCTAAGTTGACAGGAAGATGAGCGTGAAGCTGAAATTCCAGATTAAATTATAGAAGTTGTAGGATCAGTCTAGTTATAAATATTGAGATAAGAAGAGAGGAGGATATGAATATTCACGAATATCAAGCAAAGGAAATTTTAAGAGACTATAATGTCCCTACTCCAAGAGGGCATGTGGCGTTTACACCTGAAGAGGCTGTTGAGAATGCAAAAAAGCTTGGTGGTAAGGTGTGGGTCGTAAAAGCTCAGATTCACGCTGGTGGCAGAGGTAAAGCCGGTGGTGTGAAACTTGCAAAGAGCATTAATGAGGTTAAGGAGTTCGCTAATGAAATATTAGGGAAGACGCTTATAACCCATCAGACCGGTCCGGAGGGTAAAGAAGTAAAGAAGATTTATATTGAAGAGGGTGCAAATATTCAAGCTGAGTACTATCTTGGGATGGTCCTGGATAGGTCCAAGGAGATGCATGTAATTATGGCTTCTTCTGAAGGTGGTGTGGAGATTGAAGAGGTTGCATCAAAAACTCCTGAAAAAATTGTACAGGCTGCCATTGATCCGTCCACAGGATTTCTTGGTTATCATGGAAGAAAATTAGCAAAGGGTTTGGGGCTTTCGAAGGATGAGACAAAGGAATTCATCAGATTTGCAAAGGCCTTGTATAAGGCCTATATGAATAAAGATGCGAATATGGTGGAGATCAATCCGCTAATAAAAACTGATGAAGGAAAATTTCTCGCTTTAGATGCAAAGATGGGATTTGATGATAATGCCTTGGACAGGAATAAGGACATTGAAGAGTTAAGGGATTTGGATGAAGAGGAACCCAGTGAAACTGAAGCTGGCAAGCACAATTTAAGTTATGTAAAACTTGATGGCAATGTAGGTTGTATGGTTAATGGAGCGGGCTTAGCCATGTCAACTATGGATATAATAAAGTTTTATGGCGGAGAACCTGCTAATTTCCTTGATGTCGGAGGCACAGCTAGCCCGGAAACAGTGGCAAAGGGGTTTGAGATTATATTAGCAGACCAAAATGTTAAGGCAATATTTGTAAACATATTCGGCGGAATTGTTCGATGCGATAGGGTAGCAAATGGAATTATAGAAGCAACAAAAATGACAAAGGTTGAGGTGCCTATTGTTGTCAGGTTAGATGGCACAAATTGTGATGTTGCCAAAGAGATTTTAGAGAATAGTGACATTGAAAATATTATTGCAGCTGGCGATTTAGCTGATGGGGCTAAAAAGGCTGTTGATGCGGTGAAGGAGGTGAAGTAATGGGAATATTAGTAAACAGAGATAGTAAGGTTATTGTACAGGGATTTACTGGAAAGGAAGGGACATTTCATGCACAACAATGTATAGACTATGGGACAAACGTTGTTGGTGGTGTGACTCCTGGAAAGGGAGGGCAGACTCATCTTGAACGGCCTGTGTTTGATAGTGTTGAAGAGGCTGTGCTTCAAACAGGCGCTAATGTTTCTCTAATCTTTGTTCCCCCATTCTTTGCCGCAGAGGCAATTATGGAAGCTGCTGATGCTGGGATTGAATTGATTGTATGCATTACTGAAGGAATTCCTGTAAAAGATATGGTAATGGCAAAACCTTATGCAACGAAAAGGGGCGCAAGAATAATCGGACCAAATTGTCCTGGAATACTCACCTCTGACGAAGCTAAGGTAGGCATTATTCCTGGTTTTATTTTTAAGAAGGGTAATGTAGGGCTAATCAGCAAATCCGGCACACTTACCTATGAGGCGGTTAACCAGGTTGTTAAATCAGGCCTTGGAATTACAACAGCTATCGGAATAGGTGGTGACCCTATTATTGGGTTAGGTTTTATTGAACTGTTTTCTTTCTTTCAAGAGGATCCGGCAACAGAAGCTGTTGTAATGATTGGCGAGATCGGCGGCACTCTAGAAATCGAGGCAGCTGATTTTATACAAAAGAATATATCAATGCCTGTTGTAGCCTTCATAGCAGGTCAAACAGCTCCAAAGGGGAAGAGGATGGGACATGCCGGAGCCATAATATCAGGAGGCAAGGGTACTGCTGCAGAAAAGATGGAAGCTCTTCGAGATGCTGGAATAACAGTTGTGGATAATGCCGCAGAGATTGGGGTTACTGCTGCAGCTTTACTAAAGAAATAAGCTGTTCCATTTATAGATTAGTCAACTACTACCACCTTTAGTTTGTAGTAGTTGACTAATAATAAAAAAAATATTATAGATTATTCCATACATTTGTTACTTCCATACATTTTATTACTCCTTGAAACCAATATTCACTATCTTATTTTATAGAGCTTATGCTTAGCTGATTTAGTTTTAGGTAGTATTCTGATGGTGTCTCTATTCATTCACTAGGTAAAGTAATATTGATAAATATATTCTATTGACTTGTTGATGCTGATATGTTAGTTTTTCGTTCAACGCTGTTTTTGTTGCACTTTGAATTTGATTTTGAGTAATTGTTTTAATAAATGATTGATAAAGATATAGTATTTTTGCCAAGTAAAGTTGTTTCATCACTGAATAACTTTTCTTTTAGTTACATCGATGTGGCAATTGGTGTTAGATTTGTAGTGCCAAGTCAATAATATTATGTCGCTTATTCGCAGCGCATTCATTGACGTAAAATTATAATTTATCTAGGTTGTTTACATGTTTCTAAAATCTTTAGAGATGTTCGGATTTAAATCCTTTGCCGATAAGGTGCGAATTGTTTTCGAGCCAGGGATTACTGTAATTGTAGGCCCCAATGGATGCGGAAAATCTAACACCATGGATGGTGTAAGATGGGTTCTTGGGGAGAAGCAGGCTAGGAGTATACGCGGAGAAAAGATGGAGGATGTAATATTCAGCGGTACTGAACAGAGAAAGCCTGTTTCATTGGCTGAGATTTCTATCACATTAGATAATTCAAGTAGATTGCTGGATATTGCTTCCGATTCAGTAACAGTTAGTCGACGTGTATTCCGTGATGGAGAATCGGAGTATTATATAAATAAATCGCAAGTCAGATTAAAGGAGATAGAAACACTCTTCCTAGATACAGGAATTGGTAAATCCGCTTATTCTGTAATGGAGCAGGGCAAGATTGATTTAATTCTATCCAATAAGCCAGAGGATCGCAGGTTCCTTTTTGAAGAAGCTGCAGGAATTTCTCGGTTTAAGTTTCAGAAGAAGGAATCGCTAAAGAAATTAAATGATACAGAGAGCAATCTCGAAAGGATTAATGACATTATTAAGGAAATTGAAAGAGAGAGGGATTTAAAGGCTAAACAAGCGGAAAAATTGAATACTTACCTTTCATTGAAAGAAGGCATAAAGGATAATGACATCAAATTGCATATTCATAAATATATACTTTTAAGTAAAAAAAAGATAAAATTGCAAAGCGGGATTGAAAGGCTTCGACAGGAGCGGGAGAGTATTTCAGCGAAGGTGTCATTGATTTCTGCTGAGAATGAGAGGGATGAGAAGCTTAAAAATGATATTCAATTGCAACTATTTGAGTTGGATAAGGAACTCCATACATATCGTATAAAGGTAGAGGATATTATTAACAAAACAGAGAAGAATTATAGACTAATAAAAGAGCAACATAATCGAAGGGATAGTATAAAAAAGAAGACAGACGAACGGATTAAAAATCTTTATAGATTAAGAGAAGAGAGGGGTGAAACAGAGAATGCTGGCAGGGAGTTAGCGAATAGGCTTAAAACTGATAACTGTAAGTTGGATGAACTCTTGGGAATACAAAAGTTGAAGTTGGATTCAATACAGAAGTCAAGGAATAACATTGAAGAGAATAAGGGTAGAATAGAGTCCGAGGAGCTGGGGCTAAAAGGGTTAAGGGATAACCTTGAGGAGGTGATAAAGAGGCTCATTGATGCTATTGAAAAACGAAAGGCGGAGCTTATGCTTTCTGAAGTGAAAAGACAGGAGGTAAGGGGTCGAATAAATGATAGATTGAATAATATTGATAGTAAAATTCAAGATGCTTTAATCAACCTGCCGGCAGGCAGGGTGGAGGTGGCTCTTGAGGATTTGAGTCATATTGATATAGAATCACTAAAGGTTGATATATTGAAGTTTGAGAGATATGAGGATGGCTTTAGGTCTATTCTCTTTGATAAAACTGGTATCCATGCAAAAAAAGAAGATTTAGATAGAAACATCAGAGATAAGATGTCTTTGATTGATAATTTACGCTCTGAGATAGATGCCTTGGAATTGTATATCCAAAGAGAACAAAATGAACTTGAGAATGTGAATAGGGGAATTTCTAGATTGGAGAAGGAGTTGTCAATAAATGAAAATGAGAAGAATTGGATTGAGAAACATCTTAAGTCACTTGACATGCAGATAATTGATATTGAAAAACAGATAGAGAATTTTATGGATGATATATCCCAATCTGAAAATATCGCAGAAAAGTTGGCTGGTGAGATTAAGGAATGGGAGTCTCTTTTATTCGAATTCAATAAGAAGAGTGAGTCACTCAAAAAGAACATGCACGAGAATACTGCCAAGAGAGAGGAGATAAACATAGTAACACAAAAGAGGGCGGATGCCTATAGGAGGGATATTGAATATCAGAAGCAGGTGGTTGAAAAAATTAGCGAAAGGGAAAAAAACCTTATTGAAATCGATTTTCGGATTAAATCTATTGAGGAATATTTATGGACAGAGTATGAAAAAAAGACTTCAGATTTACCTGAACCAAGTGACATTGAGAAGACGGATTACGATCATTTTCAAGCTACTATTCAGGAACTTAAAAAGAGGGTGCAGGAACTGGGCCCAATAAATAATCTTGCTGTTGAAGAATATAATAATCTGAAAGAGAGGTTTAATTATTATCAAGGTCAAAAAGAGGATATTGAAAAGGCCAGAGATGGTATACTATCCGTTATAAGAGATTTAGTTGACACTTCTGTTCAGATGATAGAGCAAACCTTTGAAGAGATCAGGAAGAATTTTACTATTGTTTTTAAACAACTTTTCGAGGGTGGGGATGCCACAATAGAATTGACGGATAGAAGCAACATACTTGAGAGTGGAATAGACATAATGGCACGCCCACCAGGGAAGAGGCTTAAGAATATAAATCTTTTATCCGGTGGCGAGAGGGCGTTAACGGCAATAGCTCTTCTCTTTGCAACATATATGGTGAGGCCTTCTCCCTTTTATTTTCTTGATGAGATTGATGCTCCATTGGATGAAGAGAATATTGGCAGGTTTATTAAGTTGCTTAAAAAATTTGCAAAGAGAACGCAGTTTATTATTATTACTCATAATAAAAAGACCATTAGTATTGGTGAGTCAATCTACGGCGTAACAATGGAAGAACCCGGGGTGTCCAGAATTATCTCTATGAAAATGGATAAGATCGCAAAGGACGCAGTATAATAATGACTGTATGATTGATAATCGAGAGGGTTGAATAAAATTATGTCTCTTGTAAATAATTGATTGACAAAACTGTATATTTCTGTATGTTAAAAAAAAATTGGTGTTTCTTAAGCATGTAAATGAGACGGTAGACAATTTTATTTATTAATTTGGGGATATCTATAGTTTTACCATATTTTGCATGTTAATATTTTTATATTGCATTTATAGATAGCTTGATAATGTGATTTTGCATATTAACAAGGGATTCTTATATTCTGTTCTTACAAGAGCTTGAGTCTCCTTTGTGCAGGTGTTCATTAAAATGGATAGCTTAAAATTGAGATGGGATAATTTTTTTCATTATTTTAAAAATTTACGCAATGGATGGTGTCTAGATGAAGGTATCTGTAGATGGGATCATTAGCACTGCCAAGAGGATGAATAGTAAGATACAGACGGATGAACAATCTGTCGGGAAAAAGGGTAAGGAGTTAAAGTCAGACTCTATAGAGATTAGAAAAAAGATAAATTCCAGGCTTATTTTAATGCAGGATGAGTTGAAGGCAATCCAATCATCACTCACGCGCAATCAGATCATAAAGGATGGCATCTTTCAGCTAAAGGAGGACAGGGCTGAAGGATTCGACAATCAGAATGGTATTCTAAATGGTGTAAGGTTTGAAGATGAAAAGGTTTTGTATAAATTTGTAGAGGATAGCGATTTGGAAGGCGATCTAAATCTAAAGATAAATGAAATAGATGATCTAATAGATTTAGATATTTCCAAACTAAAGAGGTTGCAGATAGAGGTGGAGAATATACTTGCCTCAAATTTAGCTGATTCAGAGGTTGAGGCTATTAGAAGGAATATTGAAACTGCCCTTTCTGAAATAGATTACAGCTCCATTTCCAGCATATCGAACCTTAGCGGTGATACAGTGATGAGTTTAATCAAATGAGTTATATCAATAGGATAATGTGGATTAGTACCTTTAGAATATGAGGTTTCTGTTATTTAATATTATTACATTAAGTTGATTCAGAATTCATATTGTAGTCCAGCGATCCATGTTCTAGGCGATTCTGGATAACCATAGTATAATATATACTCTTCATCAAAAATGTTTTTTACCTCAGCAAAGGCCTTAAGGTTATTTAGTTTGAGGTCAGTCCTGCATGTAGTAAGATAATAACCAGCAACTGATTTACTATTGCTAATATTGCTGTATTGCTTTGAGATATAGGAGCTTGTAATGGCAATTGATACAATATTAAAGGGCTGTATTATAGATTTTATTTTTACTTCATGCCTCGATTTTCCAGGCAGGTTATTATTGGTACTATCATCTTTTGCTCTAAGATAGATATAACATAGATTAAGACAAAAGGTTTGTGCAGGTCTCCAGTCTATGGAGGTGTCAACTCCATTCAGTATAGCCTTGTCTACGTTTTCATATTTTAAAAATCTTTGCCCACCATCATAAAAAGAGTTTAAAACAATAATTTTATATACAATATTATAAAATGGAGCTATATTTACAGTTATGGATTCTATTTGATGGGAGAATAGGGTTATACTATTGTTTATTGCCCTTTCCTTATTAAGATCCGGATTTGGCATGGTTACAGTTGTTTGATTATATCTCTGTTTAAAGGTTGGAGAATTATCTGTCATGTTGAATCCAACAATGATACCATTCTTCTCCCTTCCATACCTAAGTTGAATCTCAGGATTGATAGCATTTGGGAATCTGGAATAATAGATGCCCCTTACCCCTGAATATAAAGATAGAGGAAAATCCTTGAACTGATAATCATATGTTGCAAAAATCCAGGATTTCCTATCTATATGCATCTCTTCTTCCTCTCCATCTGGTAGACCTTTCGTTACATCAACCTCTGCATACTGAATGCCAGTACCCATGCTCAGTTTACCAAGTTCATTAATGGCGAACTGTGAAGTAATTTCTTGATCAAAAGTTATTGGATGCAACCTTACTTCAATTGGAACATCGGGATTTTTGTTCTTTTCCACAACATCAATAATACATGTTCTGCTCTTTATCTTTTTAATTTTTGAAATCAAAGTGCCTGAATTGGTTTCATAATACTTACGGTATTCAGGTGTAGGTTGTCCAACAACCCCAGCCAGACCTCTTTTCTCATTATAATAATCAAATGAAGGAGAAAATTTAATATCCTTTTGCAATTCATAGGATAGCTTAATCCCTGCTCTCTTTTTTTCTCTATCATCATTTGTACGAAAGCCATCTGTACGGTGATATCCAACTGAAACGCCTGCGATAAAGTTATTGATATTTGTCTGTAAATCCGTACTGTAACACTGAGTACATAGATTTCCACCATAGGATTCAATATTCCCACTCCATTTTTTTGTCTTTTTTGTAGTGATCAATATAACCCCACCGCTGGAGTCTCCACCATACTCAACACTACCCCCGCCTTTGTAAATCTCAACCCTTTCCACGTTGTTTATAGAGACTTGACTCCACTTAACATCATCAGAGACTGGATCATTTATGGAGCGACCATCAAGAAGTACCTTCACCTTCTTTGAGCCGCGTATCGATACAGTGGATACATCTGCAACAATGCCTGGAACCTGATTTAATAGATCATAAAAGTTCCGTACATTCATCTTCTTTATCTCATCAGCAGTGATAAAAGTTCGTCCAGACCCTTCATCCGCAATCCCAATTGCTGTTATGAGGAATATGTTAATTGATGATAGTGCGATCTTTTTCATTATGATAAGGAGATCTTTTAACATTGTATGTTTTGAATATAATTTTTTTCTGTTCATAGTTAATTAATAAGACTCCTTGGTCGACATGTAATTATAATACTGTATTTCACTTATAACTAATTTATGATTAAATGAGGATTAAATTAAACAGACCGGAGAGGATGCAAATTCGTCAGTATTTGTCTATTCTTTATACTATACAGTTCTAATCATCATGAGCATGTTTTCTGATACAGGTTTTTGTGTCAACCTACAATTAGTTTTTTGTAGGCTAAAGAAATATCTTTCTTCAATTGAATTCTATATTATAATTTATTCCCAGGATAGCCCTTAGCTATTCTATGACCTATTAATGTATTTCTTATTATCTTGATCTATTCATCTATAAAGCATTATACCTATAACAGGAGTGATTTTTTATATCTTTTTGCATTATGATAATTATTAGAAAATAATATAAGTAATTCAAAGATTTAATATTTCAGTTTGACAGAATCATAACAATTCTATTATTATCCCTATTTATAATTTTTTATCGCTTCATGGAGGTCAAATATTAAAACTTTTGCGGTTATATTAAATATGAATGCACGCAAGGTTAATGACAGCGTTCTGGAACTCTTTCATAGGCATGTGGATGTGGATGATATTTATGTAACACATACAATTGAGCAGTCAGACCAGTGCTTGGATGAGATTATAGAGAAGGGATACTCCCTTATTCTGTGCGGCGGAGGGGATGGAACAGCAATGCGTATAATTGAACAGATACACTTAAAGGTTGAAGCGTGTAACAAAGCTGGGGGAGATTATGAGATGCCAAAGTTTGGCATCTTAAAACTCGGGACAGGCAATGCATGGGCCGGTTTATTGGGTGTGCCTAAGGGTGTTAAACCAATCTGGAAGATACAACCCTTAGCTTTCGAGGAGCTAACTTATGAAACATTTAACATGATAGAGGCAGAGGGAAGAATGTTCCATTTCGGTGGTTTTGGTATAGATGCTTTGATCCTCAATGACTATCTTAAACTAAAGAATCGTTTTACCAAAGGCATTTTATGGAAGATTAGCAACACTTTAGCTGGTTACTTCGCAGCAACACTTTTCAAATCAATTCCACATATTTTGTTTAAGGGATTTAAACTCAATGTTCGAATAATCAATGATTCAAATTCGCCTGTTTATTCTGCGAGCTATTCCAAAGGGATAAGGGAAATCCCTTTGAAAAGAGGAGACGTTATTTACCAGGGGTCAGTGGATACAGTTATTTTCGGAACTACCAGTGATTTTGGATATAAGTTGAAGGTAATGCCTTTTGCCAGGGCTAAATCCGGTTATATGAACTTACGAATAACCAATGTAAATGCGCTTAAAATGCTTTCACAATTAAGGTCTATATGGCTTGGGAAATGGGAACATAGAAAGCTTTATGACTTTTTAGTAAGGGATATAATAATAGAAATAGAACAGAGCGCCCCATTTCAATTAGGAGGTGATCCAGAGGGTTATCGCAACAATTTACATATCAAGATATCCGATTTCACACCCTGTGTTCTTGATTTCAATGGATTGTCGAAAGATTAATTTTGATGATCTCTACAATGGTTGAGCTTTTTCTTAATCTTATAAATATTTATAAAGGCTTCAACCGCTTGAATTTCGTTTTAGGTTTAGGGATTCGGTTATATAAAAAAAGAGGATAATCCAACAGATGGAAAAACCTCTCTTTTAATCTAAATATTTGAAAAGAATCTCAACGTTTTGAGAATTGAAAGCTTTTCCTGGCTTTCTTCCTTCCGTATTTTTTCCTCTCTACCATTCTGGAGTCTCGTGTAAGAAAACCTGCATCTCGGAGTATTTTTCTGTTCTTCTCCTCTGCTTGAACGAGACATCTTGCTATTCCAAGCTTAACAGCGCCTGCTTGACCAGACCACCCACCTCCAACTACACTTGATATGATATCGTAAGATTCAACCTTCCCAAGTGTCTCAAGGGGTTGCCTGACTATTAATCCAAGGGTTTGTCGTCTAAAATATTTTGATACCGGCTTTTTATTGATAATAATTTCCCCTGATCCAGGTTTTAGCCATACTCTCGCAACAGCTGATTTTCTTCTTCCAGTTGCATAATACATTTTCTCAGTCACTTCATTAACTCCTAATAGGATTTTTAAATCGTCTTGTCTATAGGTAAAGGATAAATTTCTTATCGGCTCTACCATCATTAAAGTTCTAGGGTCTATCCCTTCTTTTCATAGGCCCTGTATATTGGACAATTATTAGTATTATAAATTAATCTCTTCAGGTTTTTGAGCTTCATGAGGATGATCCGATCCCTTGTAAACCTTAAGATTTTTGAATATGCTTCGCCCTATTCTATTTTTAGGTAACATGCCCTTTACTGCGTGCTCAATAGCAAACTCTGGTTGTTCATTCATTATCTTTTTTATATTAACAAATTTTTCTCCACCAGGATAACCAGAATGCCTGAAGTAAGATTTATCTTCAGATTTGCTTCCTGTTAAAATTACCTTTTCAGCATTTATTACTATAATATTGTCACCCGTATCTAGGTGGGGTGTAAATAAGGGTTTATGCTTTCCCCTAAGTACTCTCGCTATTTCAGTAGCAAGCCTACCCAAGACCTTTCCTTCAGCATTTACAAGATACCACTTCTTTTCAATTTGACTAGCTTTTAATGAAAATGTTGTTTGTATATTACTCATTTTACTTTCCTAATTCAATAAAAATACTGTGCATACTGCTAACAATGTATTGCATACTTCAATGAACCTAAATAAACTATTCACCTCAGTAAATTATGGATACATATGGATAAGAATCATCATATTTTCAGTGAGTGAAAATGTTAACATCTTTTTAGTTTGTTCACTCTTATTTTAATGTTGCCTTTTTGTCAAATAAAAAACTATTCTCAATTTTTACATCATTCTCCCTAATTATTGAAATCCCTATTATTTAGTAATCTTATATTTCTCGTAATTTTATTCTCGATATTTACAATTATAGGGATGGAGTAAAATCGGTTTATTCAGTACATTTGATTATTATTATGATCAAAATGATACTAAAGTTTTTAATCAATGTCGAGTATTTTCCATTTCGATTGGGAGACTCATCCAATCAGTTTCTTGAATACGCCACAAAACTGATAATCTCATTTTAATTGGATATTATGATTTTTCCATTCTAACTGAATTCTACTTTTATTATTTAGTCATCTATTTTACATTGACATTCTACACTCCTCATCGTACATAATTGAATATCTCTTATTTTATGGAGAAAAAAATGTTAATAAATATTATTAAAAGAATTATATCTCCTCCTCGAAATTATTTAATATTAACCTTATACGAATTATTTCCTGATTCCTTTCGCTCTGGAAAGAAAAGAATCCAAGGATGGCTTGGTGCATCTGTAATATCCCTGCTTATTTTGTCAATTCCACAAATTAGCTGTAAAGGATTTGATACCAAAGGGGATCAGCCAGCTACTAAAAAAAGTGGCGATATTAGTAAAACAAGACTAAAAGCAAAGGATGAAGTACAAAAGTATGGATGTGTGAATGGGGATTGTGATAATGGTTATGGGACATATATTTATCCAGATAAGAGCGAATATACTGGTCAATGGAAGGATGGCAAGAGACATGGACAGGGGGTGATGACCTGGGCTAGTGGAGATAAGAAGGGTGATAAATATACGGGAGAATGGACGGATGATATAATTGAAGGGGAGGGCACCTACACCTACGCGGATGGAAGCACCTATACCGGTAATTGGAAGGGTGGCAAGCGTGATGGTGTTGGAACCTTGACTTGGGCTACAGGGGATAGGAAGGGTGAGAGATATGTAGGCCAATGGAAAGATGGCAAGATGGATGGGGAGGGTACCTACACCTATGCGGATGGAAGCACCTATACCGGTAATTGGAAGGATGGCAAGCGTGACGGCGTTGGAACCATGACCTGGGCTACAGGGGATAGGAAGGGTGAGAAGTATGCAGGCCAATGGAAGGATGGTAGGATGGATGGAGAGGGAACTTATACCTATGCGGATGGAAGCACCTATACCGGTAATTGGAAGGACGGCAAGCGTGACGGCATTGGAACCATGAGTTGGGCTACAGGGGTTAGAAAGGGTGAGAAGTATGCAGGCCAATGGAAGGATGGCAAGATGGATGGGGAGGGCACCTACACCTATGCGGATGGAAGCACCTATACCGGTAATTGGAAGGATGGCAAGCGAGATGGTGTTGGAACCATGAGTTGGGCTACAGGGGCTCGGAAGGGTGAGAAGTATG
>JAXHTS010000070.1 GCA_034190085.1 Spirochaetota bacterium | reverse complement strand
AGAAAATCTGGATAGTATAACTAATCTTATATCATTCTTGAAGAAGAAGGGTATTGGATAGTTTTCATAATTAAATAAAACTTTACTCAACTTGACTGACTTTTCACTCATCTGCCAGAGCAATTTTCTTTGTATAGTGCAACTTCCTAGCTTTGTCAAGGGTGTAATCCCTTTGGGACAATGAGACCTCCCTTGACAAAGCTAGGAAGTTGCACCCTCATTAACCGCAAGAATTTCTTTCCCTTTACCCTGTAATTAATAAAAGTCAATTAAGTTGAGTTAATAATACTTTAGATTATTGATCAGCAAAAGAGCAGAATTAATATTTAGATAGCTCCCGGTATTGATTTGCGATCCCTCTTGATCGATGAGGTGGAAGGATATTTTTATTTACTCCCATCAAATAATATGTTAAGATTATTCATATCTGATATCGTTTCTACCAATTAGTATAGGTTTAATACCCATAAATACAATAAATTAGCTCTTATGCAATTATTTATAATAATATAAACAACCTGAATTTTATGTAATGGACAGCGGCTTCTATTCTCTGAATCGCTTCTAAATCGTAGATTGAATGTTCAATGATTAAAATATTTTGTTAACGCAGAGCTCGCATTGTTAAAATAATATAAAATTCACACCAAAATGAATTAAATTGAACAGGATTATTTTAGTAGGTTCCTTTGAACTAACGGAGAGCTGACATTGATGGATAAGCAATTAATGATAGATTATGAAAAAGAAATAGGTGCTCCACTTACTGACAGCCTAACAGGACTTTTAGCTCACGGATTTTTCCAAATGTCATTAGAGCGTGAAATAAACAGGGCTGACCGTTATGGCGAATCATTCGCCTTAGCATTGATAGATGTCGACTCCTTCGCAAGCTATAATAAGCGTTATGGACATGTAAAAGGGGATCAAGTATTAAAAGAGATAGCCTTGATCATCATGAACAACATTCGTCAGGCTGACCTTGCAGCGAAATATTCTGGAGATGTATTTGCCGTAATCCTGACTAAATCTGATAACCAGTCTGCATTGGTATCTATGGAGAGGATCAGGCATTCTGTAGAAATGCTTTCCAGAAATACGCCAACTGTTAGTATGGGTCTGGCTTCCTTTCCCCATAATGCCAAAAACAGGGAGAGCTTGCTCAAAAAGACTGATGAGCTTTTATTGAAAGCCAAGCTAAAGGGGAAGAACAGGATCGAGTTCTTGAATGATGAAGAAAAAATTATTGATCATGAAAAATCACGGATATTGGTGGTTGATGATGATCCAAAAAATCTAAAACTTCAGGAAGCTCTACTTTTATCATTGGATTATGATGTAATTAAAGCATCCAATGGCGAAGACGCGCTATCTACTATTAGAAGAGCAGAGGTTGATCTGGTTTTGTTGGATATTATGATGCCTGGCATGGATGGTTATGAGGTATGTCGCCGTTTAAAGGAGGATGAATACACTCGCCTGATTCCAGTAGTAATGCTGACAGCCTTAGACGATATAGAGTCAAAGGTTAAGGGTATAGAGGCCGGGACAGATGATTTTATCACCAAGCCACCCAATAAACTGGAGCTTTTAACGCGTATCAAATCCTTGATAAATGTAAAATCCCTCAATAAAAATTTAATCGACATTGAAAATGTTCTCTACTCTCTTGCAAATGCTGTTGAGGCCAAAGATCCCTATACTCAGGGACACATACAGAGGGTATCAAATATGACAGAGGCCCTTGGCCAAAAGATGGGTCTGTCTGCAAAAGAGACTTCGGCTCTCAGGCTTGGAGGCATCCTGCATGATATAGGCAAGATTGTGATACCTGATAAAATCTTGAACAAAACCTCCCCCTTAACTCCGGAGGAATGGAAGGTTATAAAATCTCATCCAGATGCAGGCTATAAAATTTGCCTGCCATTAAAAGAGAATTTGGGATCTGCCTTATATGCTGTTCAGTATCACCATGAGAAGCTTGATGGTTCGGGTTACCCTGATGGATTGAAGGGGGATGAAGTTCCCATCGTGGCCAGGATTATGGCAGTAGTGGATATATATGACGCTATGTTCTCAGACAGGCCCTATCACAAGGCACTGCCTAAGGAAAAGGCCTTGGCAATTCTTCGCGAGGAAGCTGAGTATGGAAAGTTAGATAAAGAGATTGTTGAGCAATTTATAAAAATGGTGGAATAATATTTTGCAGAAACTGATTGAGGGAGAAGATCACCAGGAAGAGATTCCCTTACATATTTATGTTCTCACTCATATTAGGGCATAATTAGGCCGTGATGAAGCTACAAGTCCTACTCAAGGATATAAGAGGAGGTCGTGATGAGGATTATTCCTTTTGTTGAGAAAAAACATTCACAACTGATGGATATCATTGCGTTGTATTCTATAGGGATATCTATCTTTTTATCGGTATATTCGCCAA